>DAOVYC010000012.1 GCA_030635805.1 bacterium
GTCTCCATTCTGGAACTTGGAGACGGTGTTTTCGAAGTTAAGTCCACCAACGGTGATACCCACCTCGGCGGAGACGACTTTGATCAGAAAATCATCGACTGGCTTGTCAGCGAGTTCAAGAAAGATCAGGGAATCGATCTAAGTAACGATTCCATGGCTCTTCAGAGACACAAAGAAGCCGCTGAAAAAGCTAAGATTTAACTTTCTTCCACTCAGGAAACTACTATCAATCTTCCTTTTGTTACCGCCGATCCTGCCGGGCCAAAACATTTAAACATTAAATTATCTCGCGCCAAACTGGACGATCTGGTTTCCGATTTGGTAGAAAGAACTGTTTCACCTTGCGAGAAAGCTATCAAGGATTCCGGAATCAAGAAGGAAGATATTGACGAAATCATTCTCGTGGGGGGCATGACCCGCATGCCCGCCGTCCAGAAAAGGGTTCAGGAAATTTTCGGCAAAGAGCCAACCAAGGGAGTAAATCCGGATGAAGTTGTGGCTATCGGAGCCGCCATTCAGGGCGGCGTCCTGCAGGGGGACGTTAAAGATGTTCTCCTTCTGGACGTAACTCCGCTTACTCTCGGAATCGAGACTCTTGGCGGTGTTGCCACTCCTATGATTGAGAGAAACACTACCATCCCTACTTCTAAATCACAGATTTTCTCTACCGCCGCCGACAACCAACCCGCCGTGGAAATCCACGTCACTCAGGGCGAGCGTCAAATGGCTCTCGACAACAAAGCTCTCGGAAAATTCGTTCTCGACGGAATTCCCCCTGCGCCTCGTGGCGTACCTCAGGTCGAAGTAACTTTCGACATCGACGCTAACGGCATTCTCAATGTCAGCGCCAAAGACAAGGGAACCGGAAAAGAACAATCCATCCGCATTGAAGGATCTTCCGGTCTTTCGGATGATGAGGTAGATAAGATGCGCAAAGAAGCGGAGACTTATGCCGAAGCCGATAAAATGAAAAAAGAATCCGCCGAAATCCGCAACACGGCCGACACTTTAATTTTTTCTACCGAAAAAGCTATCAAAGACCTGGGCGACAAGTGCCCCGAAGACGAAAAAAAGGCTGTTGAAGAAAAAAAGGAAGCTCTCAAAAAGATTCTCGAGAACAAAGATTCTTCTCTTGAAGATATCAAAAAAGCCACCGAAGAACTATCCACCGCTAGTCAAAAAATAGGAGAGCTCATCTACAAACAAGCCCAAGAAAAACAGTCCGCCGAAGCAAATAAAGATGAAGATGGCGTAAAAGTTAAGGAAGCCGGCAAAGAAGACGTGGTCGATGCGGAGGTGAAGGAAGATGACAAGAAAGAAGAAAAGAAAGATGAGAAAGATGAGAAAGGCGATGACAAGAAAGAAGAAGAGAAGAAGGAGAAAGATAAGAAAAAAGATGAGAAAAAGGAAGACGATAAATAATCCGTAATCTTGAATTTTGTAATCTTGAATTTTGTAATTAATGTTATACTCCCCTCGTCCTACCACTTAAATTCACCCCTCATGAAAAAACTCCTCGCTTTTCTCAGCGTTCTCCTTATCGCCGGTTGTGGTAGCACTACCGCTCCTGTGGTCGAAAAAGAAGAAATTGCTGATGAAGATAAGACTATCGGAGAACAAATAGATGAAGTAAAGAAAGAACTGGAAGATTGTGAAAAAACTTGCAACGAATCTCCTAGCGCTGAACTAAAAAAACAATGTCTTCTTAGTTGTGAAATGGCCCGGGCCTACACTGAACAATTAGAAAAAATGACTGAGGGCATGCAAGATAAAACTCAGGAAGAACTAGCAGAAGAAATGAAAAAAATGTACGGCATCAACTAGCAACTATATAGTTAATAACTAATAGCTGATAACCTGTGAAACTCTCCATCCAAAAAGGCTTTAGTTTCGGCCTCACTTCCGGCATTATCACCACCCTCGGCCTGATGGTGGGACTAAATTCCAGCACCCATTCTACCTCGGTGGTTATTGGCGGAATTTTGGTTATTGCTATCGCTGACGCCCTTTCCGACTCACTTGGTATTCACATTTCCGAAGAAGCCGAAAGCAAAAACACGACCCGCCAGGTCTGGGAAGCCACCATTGCCACCTTCTTATCCAAGTTCATTTTTGCTCTCACCTTCATCATCCCCGTCCTCCTCTTCACCCTCAATCTCGCCATCATCGTCAGCATCGCCTGGGGACTTTCTCTCATTACCCTCATCAGCTACTACGTTGCCAGACAGCAAAAAACAAGTCCGCTCCACGTCATTATGGAGCATGTTATCATTACCATTTTCGTTATTGCCACCACCCATCTGGTCGGCGACTGGGTTTCCACCTTCAGCTAGAGAGTTTCCAGTATCTCCTGAAAACTTTCCGGACTGTCAAACTCCTGATACACAGACGCGAATCGCACATAAGCTACCGGGTCCCTATCTCTCAACTTCAACATAACCGCCTTGCCAATATTTCCCGAATCAATTTCCCCTGCTTTAGCCAACTCCTCTTCCAGATCATTCACCATACTGTCGATCTCCGCTTCGGAAATTTTACGCTTCACGCATGCTCGCCAAATTCCGGCTTTAAGCTTGCCTCTGTCAAAAGGTTCTCTGGTCCCGTCTTTTTTTACCACCATCAGCTCGCTCGCTCTCGCTCGCTCAAAAGTTGTGAATCGATAACCGCATTCATCACACACCCGACGACGCCGAACAGCTCTGTTGCTATCCGTCACCCGTGAATCGATCACGCTATTCCGCAAACTGTGACACTTGGGACACTGCATATGCTAAAAACTAGAAATTCTGAAATAACTCGCTTCGCTCGTGTCGCTCCTAAGTCTAGATTACCTTGATTCTACAATACTAGCGTCTCTTTGACAAACTCAACTAAATCCTCCCCAAAACTCTTCATTTCTGCTAAAATATCCAAGAAATAATTCATAATCTTAAATCTTATAATTTTGAATTTTGTAATTTAGCCCCCATGCTCCCCCGTGCAATTCAGAAAATCGTCGAAGAATTTTCCAGGCTTCCCGGCATTGGCCCCAAGTCTGCCGAGCGTCTTGCTCTTCACCTTCTCCGTTCTGAACAACGAGATCTGGACAGTTTCTCAACAGCCGTTGAAAACGTCAAAAAAGGGACTGTTCTTTGTGAAATTTGCTTCAATATCACTGAAAAATCACCCTGCCCCATCTGCTCTGACAAAAACAGGACGAAGAATATTATTTGTGTTGTCGAGGAACCTCTCGACGTCTTCGCCATCGAAAAAACCGGTGAATTTAAGGGTGTTTATCACGTTCTCCACGGCGCCCTCTCGCCCATCGATAATATCGGCCCCGACGATATCAAAATTCAAGAATTACTGATTCGCATTCAGAAGTCTGAAATCAAAGAACTAATCCTCGCCACCAACCCGAACCCAAAGGGTGAGGCCACCGCCATCTACATCACTCAGAAGATTTCCTTCCTACCAGCTACCTCCGCCAGAGGCGGATCCGCCTCTGGCGGAAGCTACAAGCTACCAGCTCTTAGCCACCTCGCCCACGGTCTCCCTCTTGGGGGAGAGATCGAGTACGCTGATTTCGAAACCCTCAGCCGCGCCTTAAGGGGTCGTGTAACTTATTAACTATTACTTATCCCCATTTCTCCCCTTCCCTATTCCCTATTCCTGATTCGAATGTAGCCCTTTTTACTTTTCACTTTTACTTTTCCATGTCCGGTCACAGCAAATGGTCCACCATCAAGCATAAAAAAGGAGCCGCTGACGCCAAAAGGGGTAAGATATTTACCAAACACGCTAAGCTTGTCACTATTGCCGCCCAAGAGGGCGGAGGGGACCCGGAAACCAACCCCGCCCTCAAAACTGCAATCGATAAAGCTAAAAATGACAATGTCCCCAACATCAATATTGAAAGAGCTATCAAAAAAGGAACCGGCGAACCAAAAGACGGTAACCGCATAGAAGAATTTGGGTATGAGGGATATGGCCCCGAAGGTATTGCTATTATTATCAATTGCTTAAGTGATAATAAAAACCGTGCTTATACAAATGTTCGCACTATTCTCTCAAGGGGCGGCGGAAGTCTCGGCGGATCAGGGTGTGTAAACTGGATGTTTAAAAAGAAAGGAACAATCCAAATTGAAGTAAATGAAAATCAAAAACAAGATGACATAGAACTCCAGGCAATAGACGCCGGAGTAGAAGATATTTCTATTAGTGATAACATTGTGGAAATTTCCACTACTGTTGATAACTTTACACAAACAGAAGAATCTCTTCGTAAAAAATTCACTCTCTTGTCAGCAAAAATAGGAATGATCCCCGACAATACCGTCAAGGTTGATAATGTGGATAAAGTAAAAAGGATTCTTCAACTTATTGATGCTTTAAATGAAGATGAGGATGTGGCTGATGTATATACAAATCTCAATATATCAGACGAAATATTGGCATCTTTAAGCTAAAAATATAATATTATATTTATCCGGAAATACATCATACATTATCAATATTTAAAAATATTTAATCAAGGTTTTATTAAAACAATCGAACAAAAACAAAAAACAAAGATCAATTTATTAAGACTCCTATAAAACTTACCCACAACTTACCCACAACTTATCAACAATTAATTTTTCAATTAAGATGAACAAGCCAACCCGTAAAAAAACAGGGCAAAAAATAGTCATCCTATTACTACTACTACTAAATATATTATATATATCTAATATAATATATAATACACCGAAAACTTATGCACAGGATGATGTTAAAACACATAACGCACCAAAAACAATCCAAGCAACCATCACTTCAAAAACAGCGGTTGAAGTTGGGAAAAATATAATCATGGATGGGACAAAAAGTCTTTCCCCTGAAAGCAGTAAAGTATATCACCTTTGGAATTTTGGTGATGGGGGAACAAGCAGAGAGAAAGAGGTGGTTCATGTTTACACTAAACCGGGAAGATATACTGTCGAGCTGGAGGTAAGCTCAAGCGGCCTAAAGGACAAGGTATTAAAAGAGATATTTGTTTACACAAAAATAATCTCCCTCATAAATGATTCAGAGGAAAGAAATATCCGAATTCAGGGGCTAAAAACCATCGCCGAACAAAGTGGTGTTCTCCTGAAAGATCTTTCTTCATTTTCAAGCTTTACAAAAAGAGAAGAATTGCTTGATCATATTACTCAAGAAAAAGAGGTTTTTAAAAACTCAGAAACCATTATTTTCTGGGTTGATGATATTCGACTTCTTGGGTTAATTAGGGACCTACAGGGAATCCAAAAAGACATCCTAAGCTTAAGCGGAAAAAACATCGTAATTATTTCCAATCAATCCATCAATCATATTTTAAGTATAACTAAAAATTATTTCTACAATAATTACCCATCCCAGCTTCTCATAACCAGACCAGAAGCAATTGATGAGGTTTTACTTATGGATACTGAATTTTTATCGGGAGTTTTAAAAGAAAGGGGATATGATGTAGAAATTGTTACCAGTGATCAATTAAAAAAAATATCACCCCTTCATGTTTTTTCCCGACTTATTAACGAGGCTCAAAAAAAAGGATTTCCGGACGACTATGTATTAATTTTTCTCCTCCTCCCTATTATTATTCTTGTTGTGAACATCGGAAAGAATTTTTTTGGCATTTCCACAATTAAAATAGGGATACCGGTTCTTTTAAGTATTACCTATTATTTTACCGGATTAATTTACGGATCACTTATATTTATCACTGTTTTTATTGGTTCCTATCTTGTAAAAAAATTCTTAAAAAAATATCACCTTCTCCCGGTTGCCAAGTCTGCAATCACCATTACCCTGATTATCACCATCCTTTTTATCACCCTTCTTTTATTATCAGGTTTTGAAACGATAGATATTCAAAGGACACCAATATATCCAATCCTTATCCTTATTTTATTTATGTATGAGATAGTAAGCATAGAAAAAAGAAGCCTCCTAAGAAACCTTGGCGTAGTGGCGGAAATAATGATTATTGGAAGCTTGGCCTATCTTGTTATTACCATCACCTCGCTCCAGCTCCTCCTCCTTTCCTACCCGGAAGTTATCTTCTTTATCATTCTCCTCAACATTCCCATTGGTCGCTACACCGGCCTCACTCTCAAGGAATATATTCGCTTCAAAGATGTTATTTTCAAAGAGGAATAATTTATAATTAATTAATTATATTTAGTTCTTTTAGTGTTTTTGTTGTCACTACCCTCAGCAACAAAATAAACATTCCATAAGTTATCCCCCCTATCCCCACCACCAGGAATATATTTAAATGAGCGAGAGGGAAAATAATCAATCCCATCAAAACTCCCGCAAAAACAATCCGGAAAAACTTAGACACCTGGATCGGAATTGAAATAATTTTTTTTGATTCCCTGAAGGTGAGAATCAGAACCAGCGCCTGAGAGATTATAGTGGCCACCCCGGCTCCGCAAAATCCATACTTGGGTATGAGTATCAAATTTAATACAACGTTAAAAATAACAACGGTTAAATTGATTACCAATAATTTTTTCTGTTTATCCACCGCCACCAAAACATAAGCAAATAAATGTCCTACAAATGAAAAAAGAAGCGTCACCAAAATTAACTGAAAGGCGAGATCAGAACCCAAAAACCCCGTGCCGGCATTACTCAAAAACTCATCATTCATAATAAGACGGACGAACGGACGCGCCAAAATCATCCCTCCAACCACTATCGGTACCGCGCACATAAAAAGAAAATTAAAAGAATGAGCGATAATTTTCTGAGCCTTTTCTTTATTATCCCTCAGTCTTTTCGTCATCACCGGCAACACACAATTCATAAAATAAATGGGGACAATAGCGACCAATTCCAAAACCGAAGCGGGATAACCATAAATAGCTATCTCACTTTTATCTCGCAAAAAAGAAAGAAGAAGAATATCAACCTTAAGATAAATAGTGCTTAAAATAATTGCCAATCCATAAGGAAGAGCCTTGAAAAATATTTCTTTCCAATAATCAAAATTAAAACGCGGACGAAACGGTACAATTTTATAAGTGTAAAAATAGGTAATCAAAAACACAAACCCGTTCCCAAACACCCCGGCAAGCAAGAGGTGATAAAAAGCGTAGGGGAGAGTGGAAAAATTTATCACCACCCAAACGATATACCCCGCCATAATAATCTTCCCCAAAAGCAGAGCAATCGTCGGGAAAATCATTTTCAATTTTTCCTGCAAGACACTTGTTATCGTACTCGCCAACATTGTAAAGGCGGTGGTAACCGCCGCGATTGAAACTCCCACCTTGACCGCTATCGAATAATTCGGGTCTCCGATCAAAAACACCACCCCCGTGGCCAAAAGCATTGCTATGGAAATAGACACTATGCGCATGCCAAAAATATTCCCCAAAACATAATCGGTCTTCTTTTTTGCGTATGCAAATTCTCGTACCGCGATAGTAAACAAACCAAAATCAGCAATAATTCCAAAAAAAGCCAGATACGTATAAATCAATTTATAGTCCGCGGAAACCCCCTTGAACAAAGGGAATGTTTCCAGTGAGGTGATATATTTAATAATAATTACCGACAGCACCGCGGTGGCCAATTTGCCCGCCGTCTGTACCGCCGTGTTCGAAAGTATTTTTCTTGCTACCGACATTAACTATTATCTATTAATTATTATTTATTACTTATTCCCGCCGGAGGCGGGTCTGCCTCTGGCAGAAACTAGAAACATCCGTTCCAACTCACCCTGGCTCGCTTCGCTCGCCTTCCCTCTCTTTATAAGAGAGGGGACTTAGCTAACCGGAAGAACTAGTTTTCATCCGTTCCAATTCGTGCAGATTCGTTAGATCCGTGTTCCTATTGTAGCCCTGTTCCCTGTTTTAAGTTTCATGTTTCATGTTTTGTGTCCTATTGTAGCCCGTAGCCCTAATCTTGTAATCTTATAATTTTCCAATAACTTCCCTAATTCCCCAGAACCTCTCCCACCAAATTTCTCCCCTTCAAAAACTCTCCAATCTCCATCACCTTTCCCCCCTCCAACTGAACTTCCTCCAAAACTAAAGCACTATGTTCTCCACACGCCACCAAAACATCATCATCTTTTTTATACACCACCCCATATTCCGCCTGATGTTCATCTTCAATCTCCGAAACCTTCAACAGCTTTAACCTCTTTCCCCCCAAAAACGTAAAAACACCCGGCCAGGGCGTAAACGCCCGCCACATATTAAATATATCCCGTGCAGGGTTACCCCAATTTATTTCACCATCCGCTCGGCTTATCTTGCGACAATAACTCACGTCTTCCTCACCCTGAGGAAGCGGACGAATAGCTTCATAATCCTCAATCGCTTTTATCAACACGCTTGCTCCAGCCTCTGCCAATCTTTCATAAAGCGACTTATAAGTGTCTTCCTTGTTTATCTTCACTTCCTGCTGGAGAAACACATCCCCCGCGTCCATCTTTTTCACCATCCTCATTACCGAAATTCCCGTTATCTCATCTCCGCTCAAAAGCGCCTCCTGTATCGGCGAAGCTCCTCGGTATTTTGGGAGCAATGATCCATGTACATTAAGCGCGTCTTTTTTCGCCAACTTCAAAATTCTTTCCGGAATCATTTGCCCATACGAAGCGGTTATCAAGAAATCAAATTCCGGCGGATTATCCCAAAAAGGATCATCCTCAATTTTTTCCGGCTGTGAGCATTGCAGGCTTAATTTCTCACACAACCCCCTTACCGGCGTTGCTTTCATCTCCTGCTTCCTTCCTGTCGGCTTATCCGGCTGAGAAAAAACATGTAAAACATCATGCTCTTTTACCAACGCCATAAGCGAATAAATCGAAAAATCAGACGTACCGGCGAAAACAACTGTTGCCATAAATACTGCGTTAAATCCTCCCGATTCTACCACAAAACCTCCGAGACCCCCAAAACCCCAGACCTATTGTAACCCTCACCAAAATATGTTATAATTGTATGATTTAATTAATTAATCAACCTAAAAATGCCAAAAAATAATACAGCAACCGAATTACTGCCGGATCAGGAAACAAAACTTCTCCCCTCAAAAGAGGGCAAAGAAAAAAATCCCGAAGAAATTGATGAAATAAAAGGGGATATCAAAAAAGAAATTTCAGAAGTTCTGGGTGATACGGAGCCGCGATTAAAGCCTATAGGGGGCGGTCCAATAGAAAACCCATTCACTCCCGATGGGGCAATCCCATACAACGAAGAGGACCTTAAAGATATCCAATATACGGATGAAGATGTAGAAGCATCGAAAAAAGAAGGGCTGCCAAAAAATCTAAGACCCATGAAAGAAGATAAACCGGTCAAAAAAGAAGACACCGCTTAAAAAACCGACTCGCTTTCTGCGACCCCTTGATGGTTTTTAAGAGTGTTCAAAAAATGGTAGATACAAGGCGGAACATGGATTTTGACCGCAGTGTACACAAAGTACCTGAGGATTAAAATCCAGGTTTCAACGCGGTAGATGCCGTTTTTTCAACACTCTTCTAGTAGCGTGCGAA
>DAOVYC010000118.1 GCA_030635805.1 bacterium
AAATCGTTGTAAATAATAAGCAGGTAATTTTGAATGCGGAAGATGAGACGTGGGAGGTAAAAATTACAATGACATCGAATGACGAAGAGATTGAGGTTTTTTCTTATGATATGGAAGAAAAAAAGAGATTAGTAGAAAGACGTTCGGTAAAGGTTGATGATACTCCTCCAATAATCCCGGATATTATCGATCCTGCTTTTGACGAAAATAACAGGGTAGAGGTGTATTCAGATAGCATCGTAATTGCCGGTAGAGCACATTCCGATATTGCTTCTATTTTTATAACGGCAGATAGTCATCCTCCATATCGTTTAAAAAAATACAGTTCGGGTGATGATCTGTTTTATTATAAAGCATCTACCGATATTGGTAATTTTCATGAGGGGGTGAATGTTTATACCATTCAATTTTTTGATGAGTTTGATAATGTTTCAACGGTGACCTTAACTCTGATAGGAGCGATGGGAAAGGATAGTGAGGATGGGGAGGGAACGAAGAAAGCGGAAGTTATTCTGTGATTACTCCATTTCTAACTTCGTAGATTCGAGAATCTTCAGGTTTGTTGATGGGGTGCGCGGTGGTAATGATAATTTGTTCAGCATGAAAAAGATTAAGAACATTTTTTTGCCGAAGGGGGTCGAATTCCGATAAGACGTCGTCCAGAAGAAGTATAGGAGTTTTACCGGTTGTGTTTTTGATATAATTAACTTCGCTTAATTTTAATGCCAGGATAGCAGAACGCCATTCGCCTCTGGAGCCGGAAATGGAAATTTCTTTTCCGTTCAAAAAAATTGAGAAGTCGTCTCGATGGGGGCCGGAAAGAGTGGTTTCGGTGATGATGTCTTTGCCACGCATGTTCTCAATTTTGTTTTTGTAAAATATTTTAATATCCTCGAGAGATTCAGGAATATTTTTGTTCCACATAATACTAAGTAAATTTTCTTTACCGGCAACATGTGAATAATTATTACTTAATGATTCTTGTATTTTGCTAATAAATTTTCTTCTTTTAAAGTAGATATCACTCCCCTCCTCTGTTAGTTTTTTATCCCAAAAGACAAGTTCATCTTCTTTTGATTTTTTGTCATTAATCATTTTTAAAAGGGCATTTCTATTTTTTAAAGTGTTTTGGAAATTTATTAAATTTTGTAAATATTTTTTGTCTGTTTGGCTCAATATTATATTCAAATATTTTCTTCTTATGCTTGGAGGATCCGAAATGAGATTCATTTCTTTTGGAGTAAATATTACCACCTGAAGGTTTCCTACGAAATCTTCTGTTTTTTTCTTCACGTTGTTTATTTTGAGGGTTTTGGGAAATTGTTTTGTCTTTCCCCAAAAAAACTCAAGACTTAATAAGTCTTTTTGGTCTGTAATTACACCACTTATTCTAGCGAAATCTTTTCCCCACATAATTAAGTCTTCCTGCTTGGCATTACTAAAAGTCTTGGTAAGAGAAAGTAGTAAAATGCTTTCCAGAAAGTTGGTTTTCCCCTGAGCGTTTAATCCTTGAATGACTATGATTTTTTCATCGGGAAAATCAAAGCGTAATTTTTCATAGTTTCGTACGTTTTCTAAACTGAGGGATTTTAATTTCATTTCGTTGTTTTATTCAAATGTGCATTCTTCAATGACATCGTACACTTTTTGAATATAATTATCATTCTCAAAATAGGCGGAGAGTTTTTCTTCGGAAACCCAGGCATATTCGGCCAATTCTTCTTGGTCTAACTTAATATCTTCATTTGTTCCGGTAAAGCGAGTCCAAAAATACATTTGTTTTTGCCCCTGATATCCTTCCCTTTTTTTGCCGTCCGGAAATTTATAAAAATAAACATGAGAACTTTTCTTTAAAAGCAAAAATTTATTTGTCCCAAGTTCTTCCGTTAATTCTCTGCGCGCCGCTTCTTCGATTTCTTCTCCTTTATTTACCCCTCCCTGCGGAAATTGCCACGCATTGTGTTCGCGTGGTTTTCTGACTATTAAATATTCTCGTTCTTCCGAGTGTTTCTTCCTGAAAATTATACAAGAGATGTTTGGTCGATACATAGGTCTTAAAACTTAAAACTCAAAGCCAGTTTTATATTAGCTTTTCTGGGTATCCGGATAAAGAGGATTTCGTTAGAAATCCTTTGACGAATGGCATGAAACATGTAACTCAAAACTTAAAATATGAAATTTAAAACATAGAACAAAACTTCATCTTTTAAGCTCTATGTTTCATGTTTTGAGTTTTGGGTTTTGGGGGTAACCCAAAATTCCAATTTGTTGCCGAGGAGGAGTCTGGTTTGGGCGTCGAGAGCCGGGAAGGCACCAAAGAAAATAGTAACGATCGGAAGGAGTAACCATTGTAGTAAGATGGAGATAGTGTCTCGAATGCGCGTCTTTCTTTTTGGAGCAAAAAGAAGGGACATATAAATTAGAACCAGAAAGCCAATAAGAGCGATGGGGAAAAGCTGTTCCAGAATCAGAGAAGAATTGTAGGAAAGAACACTTTTACTGAAATCGGAATTTAACCAGATTAAAAGTCGGTTATTAAAAGTGATTGTAAGCGAGAGAGTGGCCCACATGATATGTCCTTCAAATAATCTAAAAATATTCAGGAGGGTTTTAAATTTTGGTAATTTTTTCCATTTTTTCCAAGTTTGAGTAATTACGAAAGGAATGTCGCTGGCTCCCCATGCCCATCTACGAAGTTGTTTATATTGATTTACAATCATTTTCAGAGTGGATGAGGCCTGAACGGCATCTTGGAATATTTCGGTAAACAGTGGGACGACTTTATGATTTCCGTTGTAACGAAAATAAGTTCTCCAGTATTGGTGTCCGTCTTCCACAATTGTTTGGACCGACCAAAAATCCGTGTCAATTAATGTTTCCAGGCTTTGAGCATGTGATGAAAAATTTCTAAGTCTTGAGGGGCGATGAGATTCGATCATTTGCCAAAACGAGGATGAAATTGCCACTGCTCTGTTGACCATGGCCACTTTCCAAAAATTGTTATTAAAAAAGGGTAACGGTTGAAAACTGGTGTGTTTTCTGTCTTTAATTCGGATGAACTCATGTGATAGATAGGCAAGATATTCTTTGGAGACACAATTGTCTGCGTCGAGAGTGGTAAGAACAACATTCGAGGCGGGGATATTTTTGGAGGCAATAATTTTTTGAATTTTTCTGCCGGAGAAAGTGATATTTCCACCTTTTCCTCTTACTTCACCCTTGATCCCATCCGGATGCATGAAACCGTAAAATTCTTTGAAAGAA
>DAOVYC010000048.1 GCA_030635805.1 bacterium
AAGGACTCCCTCCAATATACGCTTTCCCATATATCCTATCTCTCGTTGTTCCCGCTTCTCTGGCTGTAATAGCCTTCCGTTCACCAATAAGTAAATTAAAAAGGCTCGATTTTCCTACGTTTGGTCGACCGACAATGGCAACAACTGGATACATAACGTATAATTAGACGCGTACATAGTACCTGTCAAATTAAAAATTACCATGAATATTTCAGATATATCTGAAGATATCAGACCCGCTAAACTAATGATTGTTTCCAAAAATCAGTCGATTGAAAAAATCATCGAATGTATAAAAGCCGGAGCCGGACTTTTTGGTGAAAATCGTGCGCAAGAAATGATTGAAAAATGGTCAGAAATCGTAGGGACGTATTGCAATACGTCCCTACATTTCATCGGCCACCTCCAAACCAACAAAGTCAAAGATGTCTGTCCGCTTGTCGATGCTATCCAATCAGTTGATTCTCTCAATCTAGCTCACAAAATCGACCAAGAGTGCCAGAAACTCAACAAAATCATGCCTATTTTTCTGGAGGTAAACATCACAGAAGAAGATCAGAAGTATGGTTTTCATTCCGAAGAGGTTGAGGGAGCCTTAGTGAAAATCAAAGAATTAAAAAATATTCAGGTTATCGGTTTGATGTGCCTGGCTCGCTTTG
Organism: bacterium; assembly: GCA_030635805.1. GTDB lineage: Bacteria > Patescibacteriota > Gracilibacteria > JAUYGZ01 > DAOVYC01 > DAOVYC01. The sequence goes on from DAOVYC010000048.1 coordinate 660, forward strand.
GCGCCGGCGAAACAGAAATCCGTGATACATTTAAAAAATGTAAAACCCTCGCCGATCAATTTAATCTCCCCGAACTTTCCATGGGCATGACCGACGATTATCAAATTGCCCTGGAAGAGGGGAGCACTCTCGTCCGTCTCGGTCGAAAAATCTTTGGTTAGCTTGTAGCTTATAGAATCTCCTAGTAAAATAGACCCATGAAGAAAAAAGAAATCAGTATCACCTCTTACCTCAAAGGCTCTCTCGTCGTTATCCTGGCCTTTCTCATCGGCTTCTTTCTGCCGAAATACATTAGCGCTGATTCCGTCTCCCGTGATGGTCGCGTGCAACTAATCGGTCCCATTCAGAAAATGGAAGTTTTAGAACAAGCTTTGGAAGAAGTAGAAGTAATTGTAGGGGAAGATACTCGTCTTTTGGTGGAAGAACAAGTTAGAGGTGATAAAAATCAGTATATGGTTAGTCTCAATGGTACGATTGTCCCGGTCGAAAATCCGCTTCTGGAATACAGCTTTATCATCACCGTTGATGACGGCAAGAAAAACCCTCTGGCTACCAGTGTTATTGATCGCGAAACTCCGGAACAATACTACGTTCTGGCCCGTGAAAATCTGGACGGCGAATTCGACATTAAAACTTACAGACTACATGACTGAAAGCTCCCGTCCCAGTCTATATAATGGTAATCCAACCACATTAAAGAAATCACCTTCTATTTTTTCCACAAAGAGAGAAGCACGTCCTTGGATGGCGTAACCTGCGGCTTTGTCCAATGATTCGCCGGTGCGAACATAATCGTCAATTTCCTTCAGAGAGATTTTACGGAAAGTAACCTTGGTTTTTTCATGAAAAGTAAGCATTTTATCACCCTTCTTGAGAGCTACACCGCTAATTACCGTATGCGTTTTACCGGATAGGCTTCTTAGAACCTTTTTGGCCTCGCCTTCGTCTCTTGGTTTCATGAGTACTTTTTTGTTGAGTATTCCAACAGTATCAACTCCGATTATAATGTCGGTTCCACGAACAAAATTAATCTTTTTTTCGGCATCAAGTGCTTTTTCTCTGGCAATTCGTTCTACAAAAGTCTCAACTTTCTCTTTCTTTTCCATTTTTTCAGCCACATCGGGCTTAATGGATTTAAACTCAATTCCCGCTATTTTAAGCAGTTCTCTGCGGCGTAATGATGATGAAGCAAGGATAATCATGACAAATTTGTTTATCGGTTCATCATTCTACTGATTTTTGACGAGAAATTCAAATTTATTTAGGTTGTAGGTAGTGGGTAATAGGTTGTAGACTGTGAATACTAGATTTTAAAGTTTTCAGTATGAGCGACATTTACGAATTTACGGCTGATAGTGATGCAATTGAGATGCGGGTTGACCAGTTTTTAACAGAAAAACTGGAATTTTCGAGGAGTTTTGTGAGAAAAGTGATCAAAAAAGGAGGATTAAAGATTAATCAAAAAGAAGTTACCAAACCGGCTCACCCGCTCAAAGAAAATGATGAGATAAAACTCATCATTCCGGAGGAAGAACCGCTTAATTTGGAACCGGAACAAGTGGATCTCAAATTCTACTTCGAAGATGAGCATTTTGTAGTAATCGAAAAACCGGCCGGGATGATTACCCATCCCGCCCCAGGGAGAAAGACAGGTACTCTGGTAAATGCGCTCTTAGCTCATTTTAACCAAAACCTCAGCTCTTCCGGAGGCGCTTTCCGTCCGGGAATTGTTCATCGGTTAGATGAAGATACTTCCGGTCTGCTTATTGTCGCCAAGACTAATTTAGCTCACGCGAAACTGGGTGAGATATTTCAGGAAAGAAAAGTTAAAAAGATTTATTTAACTCTTTTGGTCGGGATTCTGGAGCCCAAAGAGGGAAGTATTGATTCTCCTCTCGCCAGAGGAGCCGACGCCACCAAAATGAAAATCTCCGCCAATAAAAACTCCAGAAATGCTTTAACTCATTATCAAGTACGCGATTATCTCGCCGATAAATATTCTCTCGTCGACGTTAACATTGTCACCGGTCGAACGCACCAGATCCGCGTTCACTTCCGTGCTATCAACCACCCCGTAGTGGGGGATTCCAAGTACGGATTCGCAAAAACCAACGAAGAATTTCAGGAAAAATATGGTCTCACTCGCCAATTTTTGCATGCTTTCAAGCTGGAATTCATCCACCCTTTCACTGGGAAAGCTCTCAGTTTTGAGAGCGAACTGCCGGCTGAATTGCAAAGCATTCTAGATTCTCTCTCGTAGAGACGCTCCGCCGGGTCATCTCTACGGATTTCATGTCATGAAATTCATGACGTGATTTTTCACAAACCTCCCAAGACCCTCGTACCCCCATTTCCCGTTGTGGAATCCAAAATCCATGGTAAAATGAGCAAGTTACTATCAGTAGCTTACAGTAGCTTAGTACCTATCACCTGCCACCTAACACCTAACCAATGTCCGATATCCAATCTCCAAAAGGAACTCACGATATTCTTCCTCGCGATCACGAGTATCTTACCTACGTCAAGAAAATCATTCGCCACCGATGCCGACAATCGGGTTTTCGTCGTATTTCTACACCGATCTTTGAGCAAGAGGAAATTTTTACTCGTAGCGTAGGGGAGTCTACCGACATTATTAGCAAGGAAATGTATACCTTTCAGGACAAAAAAGGTAGAAAACTGGCTCTCAAACCGGAAGGGACAGCTGGGGTTGTTCGAGCGTATTTACAGCATGGTATGTCTTCCTGGCCACAGCCGGTCCAGCTCTATTACATCGAACCGCATTTCCGTTATGATCGTCCCCAGAAGGGAAGATTTAGACAATTCCACCAGTGGGGAGTAGAGCTTTTTGGAGCGGACGATCCGGCTATCGATGCTCAGGTTATTTATCTGGGCTGGCAAGTGCTTAACGATTTGGGTTTAGGAGAAGATATTTCTCTTCAAATTAATAATATTGGCACTGCCGAAACCAGAAAGGATTATATCGAGGAACTTAAAAATTTCTATCTTGGCAAACAACACATTTTAAATGAAGAAGATAAGAAGCGCCTAAAAGAAAATCCTCTTCGTCTTTTGGATTCCAAAGATGAAGATATGGTCATTCTTGCTCAACTTGCTCCTAAAGTTACCGATTACCTTAGTGATAAAGATAAGGATCATTATGAAAAGTTAAAAGAGTTTTTGGATGCTCTCGGACTCGAATATACCGAAAATTCCACTATGGTTCGCGGTCTGGATTACTACACCAGTACTGTTTTTGAATTATGGGACAAATCCGAAGGACAGCAAAACGCCGTTCTGGGTGGAGGTCGATACGACGATCTAGTTAAACTTATGGGCGGTCAGGAAACTCCGGCAATTGGTTTTGCGATGGGCATGGAAAGGGTAATCAATAATATGAAAGAAAAAAAGATTGTTGCGCCATACAGAGACAATGTTCACATCTTTCTTTGTCAGCTTGGATTTAACGCCAAGAAAAAATCTCTGGAACTCTTGGAAGAACTTCGCAATGAAGGTTTCCACGTTATGGGTGCGATGGGCGAAGGATCCATGCGTACTCAGGTAGGCTTAGCCGACAAATTCAAGGCTAAATATGCTCTGATTATGGGTGAAATCGAGGTTAAAGACGGTCTCATCATTGTCCGTAATATGGACAAAGGTGAACAAACAACCATGAAGTACGACAAAATTATTTCTCACATGAAAAAAGTTCTTGGTAAAGAGCTCGACAAGCTGAGAGCGGATGAGAAGGCGGATGATAGTAACGTGTAACAATCTCCCTACCCCCTTCGGGGCATCCCTCTTTAGTCAAGAGGGAAACTAGATTCCACAAGATTCCCTCTTGAGCAAAGAGGGTCCTGGCGAATGCCAGGGGGAGATTTATCCCAGCACAATCTCTAGTATCTCTTTCGCAATCTCCTTCTTCTCCCCACTCGCCTTCACTATCTTCCATCCATATTCCTTTGCCAGATCCAGGTGGATCTGTCTACACTTAGCAATTCTTTCGTCGCTAGCTTCATTGATGTGCTGATCCTCCCTTTCGGTCTGAAATTGCTCTCCATCCAATAAGATCGCCAGATCTTCTTTGATTAAATACTTGTTAACCTGCTCAATCCATTTCTTGTCCGCCCCATGGGTAATACCCCAGGCAATACCTGTTCCGGTGTAATCCTCAGCCACTACCGTTATTCCCGAATCCAGTTTTTTTTGAAGCTCAGGTTGCATCTGAAATCGATTTAGCGCGTACCACATTTGAAGTTCTTCCGCACTAATCTTTGGTGCCTGAGGATCACGCAAATAATAATCAATCATCGGTCCGGTCGGCTCTGCGTCATAAATCGGGTATTTCAAAAAAGCTATCTTCCGACCTTCTTTTTTCAAATTCTCCACCAGCATTTTTGCCTGCGTCGACTTGCCGATGTTGTTTACACCGTAGATTGTAACTAGCATACTATTACAATTAATTTACATTTCACAATTTACAATTTACATTCAAAATACATTTTTTCAATTCTCAATTAGTAGTCCTGTTCTGAATTGCAAAATGTAAATTGGATATTATGTCTTGAATGTAAACTGTGAACTGTAAATTGTGAATTGGATTTATAGCGTTCTTCTGGTAAAACTATACACGAACAATGTTTCATGTTCCATATTTTTGCTACATGTTACATGTTATATGTTACATGACTCCCCATGAAGATTTCATTCAACTGGCTCAAAGATTATATTACCTTCAAAGAAGGTATTTCCACCGAAGATCTTATTTGGCGTCTTACCGAAGCTTCAGCCGAAGTAGAGGAGTTGGAAAAAGCCTTCACTTATCAAGCCGAACTTAAAGATGCGTGTCAACGGAAAGTTGTTCCGATTCAACTTATCCCTACGGTTACGAAGAAGAAGAGGAAGCTTGCTAAGAAGCCAAGACCAAATAGGAAACTTACTGAAGCTGAGCAAATTAGGAATGATCTAGTTATTAAACAAAAACTTATAGATAGACTCTTGGAGAAGAAATAATGACAAATAGAGCATTCGCTTC
>DAOVYC010000054.1 GCA_030635805.1 bacterium
AACACCGGCAGAATCACCTGCCGACACAGAGGTGGAGGGTCAAACAGACAATACCGTCTGGTAGACTTTAAACGAGTTGACAAGCTAAATATTCCTGCTAAAGTTACGGCCGTTGAATATGATCCAAACCGCACTTCTTATATTATATTGGCGCAGTACAGAGATGGTGAAAAAAGATACCATCTCGCGCCGGAAGGAGTGAAGGTGGGCGACGAAATCGTAACGGCTGAAAAAGCCAAGGTTAAGCCCGGAAACAGGATGATGCTCAAAAACATTCCTGTTGGTTTTGAAATTTTTAATATTCAGATTGACCCCAATCGAGGCGGTCAGATGGTCAGAACAGCGGGGAGTAGTGCCAAACTCATGTCTGTTGATGGAGATTATGCTCAAGTTCAGCTTCCTTCCAAGGAGATCAGACTATTTCAATTGAATTGTTACGCAACAGTTGGAAAAGTTTCCAACTCGGAACATGCTTTAGTTAAAATAGGAAAAGCGGGACGAAAGAGACACATGGGGAAAAGACCGCAAGTAAGAGGTAAAGTTATGAATCCATGTGATCATCCACATGGTGGTGGAGAGGGAGGTTGTCCTATCGGACTAAAACATCCCAAAACCCCGTGGGGAATGCCGGCACTTGGATACAAAACCAGAAAAAAGAAGAAGACTTCAGGTAAATTCATCTACAGAACCCGCAAAGGCAAACTAATCTAGTAAACTACTACAACCTAAAACCTACCCCCAATGTCAAGATCATCAAAAAAAGGACCGTACGTAGACCCGAAACTTATTAAAAAAATTCAAGCTATGCCACCGGGGCAAAGAAGAGTTATCAAAACCTGGGCCAGAAATTCAGATATTTCTCCGGAGTTCGTGGGTCACACTTTCGGTGTCCACAACGGGCAGAAATTTATACCGGTATTTATTTCAGAAAATATGGTAGGTCACAAGCTCGGCGAATTCGCCCCCACCAGAATGTTCAGAGGTCATGGTGGCCAACTCGCCAAAAAAACAACAGAAGTCAAATAAACAACAGATACTAATTAATAGTTAATAGACAAGATAAATGAAGGCAATTCTAAATCAAATTCGAGTTTCACCGTTAAAAGCACAGCTTGTTGCCGCCTTAGTCCGTAACAAAAGTGTAGTGGAGGCACAGGAAATACTTAAATTCACTCCAAAAAATGCCGCGAAAGTTCTTCTTAAAGTAATAAATTCAGCGGCACACAATGCGGAAAATAATTTCAATCAAAAAATAGAAGACCTGACAATAAAAGAAATTCATATTGGAAAAGGAATCGTTTACAAAAGATACAGGCCGGTCTCCAGAGGTCGATCCCATCCTATTCTAAAGAAAACAAGTAACATCACTGTTGAAGTCGGTGTCAGCACAGAATCTAAGCCTACAGAAGCCCCAAAGAAGACAGAAGTTAAAAAAGAAGAGGTTAAAAAAGAAGAGGTTAAAACAGAAGCCAAAACAAAAAAGTAATTTACCCTACAAGCTACTAGCCACAAGCTAACAATCTAAACAATGGGTCAGAAAGTAAATCCAAAATCGATGAGAATCCAGATCAATACTACATGGGATAGTAGCTGGTACGCAGATAAAAGAAATTACGCAAAATATCTCCATAGAGACATTGAACTCAGAGACGAACTCAATAAAAGACTTCGAAACGCCGGAATCGAAAAGGTGGAAATCCAGAGGTCAAACAAGAAGGTGGTTGTAAATGTACACACTTCAAAACCGGGAGTAATTATCGGGAAGCAAGGAGAGAGCATCGATAAATTAAGAGAAAAATTGCAAAAAAGATTTCACGATCAATTCGAAATTAATATTCTGGAAATAAAAAAACCGGATATCAGCGCAAAAATTATTGGTCAAAATATTGCTCAACAAATTGAAAAACGTATTTCATACCGAAGAGCCGCCAAACAAGCCATTCAAAGAGCCATAGATGCCGGCGCGAAAGGTATCAAGATCCAACTTGCCGGAAGGCTGAATGGCGTGGAAATCGCTCGATCAGAATTTTACAAAGACGGGAATATTCCACTGCATACCTTCAGGGCGGATATCGACTATGCGCGAGTCAGAGCGGAAACAACCTACGGGACTATCGGCATCAAAATCTGGGTTTACAAGGGGAATATATACAAAAAGATGTCCGAAATGGTTCGCGGCGAAACAGGCATAGGAGGATCCAAAGACTCAAAACCGGAATCAGAATTCCCTAATAAGCAATAGAAAATGCTCACACCAAAGAAGCAAAAATACAGGAAAGTACACAGAAACAGAGGTTCTCTAAAAGGAATGGCAACGAAAGGTAATCGTGTTACTTTCGGTCAATACGGGCTTAAGGCAACGGAAAGAGGTGAAATCAACTCTCGTCAAATAGAGGCGGCACGTCGAGCAATGACCCGCTATATCAAAAGAGGAGGAAAAATCTGGATCAGAGTTTTCCCTCACAAGCCTATCACTCAGAAAGCCGCGGAAGTGCCAATGGGATCAGGAAAAGGAAATGTGGAATATTACGTAGCATGTGTAAAACCGGGAACAATTATTTTTGAAGTCGATGGTATTGAGCAAGAAAAATCCAAAGAAGCCATGAGAAGAGCATCACAAAAACTTCCCATAAAATGCAAATTTACCTTTAAAACCCGTAGTTAACATCAATCCTCATGAAAACAGCCAAAGAACTTCACGGAATGACCGACATGGAAATAAAAGAAGAGCTTAAAAAAGCGGGACGCTTGCTCATGGAAATGAGAATGGGGATTACTCAAAGTCAGCTCAAAAAGGTAAGTGATCTTAAACTCAACAAAAAATACATTGCCCGAATGAAAACCTTGCTAAACGAGCGAACCAAAAAACAAGCGAAGAACTCATAACCCCCCTTCCTCTTTTCCCTTTTTACTTTTCCCTTTTGCCTTTCTAAATCATGCATACAAAAACAGGAATAGTCACATCAACCAAATCAGATAAAACAGTGGTAGTCACTGTGCATAGATATGTTCGACACCCAAAATATCTGAAGCGTTACAGAATTTCCAAAAAATTTCACGCTCACGATGAAGATTCCAAATGTAAAGAAGGGGATACGGTAATTATTGAAGAAACCAGACCCCTAAGCAAACTCAAGCACTGGAAAGTAATCGAAATCAAATAATTTAAAAATTAGTCTCAATGATCCAAGCCCAATCAATGCTAAAAGTCGCAGATAACACAGGTGCAAAAATTGTACAATGCATCAAGGTGCTTGGTGGATCCAAGAGGCGCTATGCCAGAATCGGAGATGTCATCGTTGTTGCCGTTAAATCAGCCGCGCCACGCGGCACGGTAAGAAGACACAGCATAGAAAAAGCGGTTGTCGTTCGTCAAAGAAAAGAGACCGGAAGAAAAGACGGATCTTACATCCGTTTCGATGAGAACGCCGTGGTTATCATAAGCGAAGATAAAGTCCCGAAGGGAACACGTGTTTTCGGACCGGTAGCCAGAGAACTTCGAGACAAGGGATTTCAAAAAATCGTTTCTCTCGCCCCGGAAGTACTATAATTAATGTTTTAAGTTTCAAGACTCATGAAAATCAAACAGGGTGACAAAGTAATAGTTATAGCAGGAAAAAATAAGGGTAAAACCGGAACGGTTAATCGTGTTCTGAAAAAATCGGGAAAAGTTATCGTAGATAAAATAAATATAGTTACCAAGCACATCAAGAAAACAGCCCAATCACCCGGTGATCGTATCAAAGTAGAAAGAGCTATCGATATCTCCAACGTAATGCTCATCTGTCCTCAATCAAACAAAAGAACCCGTGTTGGGTACAAAATACTGGAGACAGGCAAGAAGGTTCGATTCTGCAAGACAAGCGACTATATTATCGATCAAAAAGCTCAAACTAAAGCCAAGAAATAATAGTTAATAAATAATAATTAATAAATAATAAGTAATAGTTCCTACCAATGCCCACAATAAAAGAAAAATTCGAAAAAGATACCGTGCCAAAGCTGATGAAAGAGCTTGGAATCAAAAACAGGATGGCCGTACCACGCCTAAAACGCGTGCATATCAACGTTGGGATCGGCACCAGAATAAAGAATTCCAAAGATTACAGCGATATCGAAGCTAATATCAGTATGATCTCCGGTCAAAAACCGATATTAAAATTAGCAAAAAAAGCTATTTCCAATTTCAAATTAAGAGAAGGAATGCCAAATGGTATCACCGTAACGCTTCGAGGAGAGAGAATGTACGATTTTATTAATCGTCTGGCAAACGTTACCTTTCCCCGCGTGCGTGACTTTCGAGGCATTTCCGATAAATCTTTCGACGGAAAAGGAAATTACTCCATAGGACTGAAAGATTGCAGTGTTTTTGCAGAGATCAACCCGGATGACATTGAACATATCCACGGATTACAAATTACCATAGTCACTACAACAGAAGACAACGAACTGGCAAAGAAACTTTTATCAACTTTTAATTTTCCATTTAAGAAATAGCATTATGGCCAAAACATCACTTGTAACCAAAGCGGAAAAAAGAAAGAGAGCATACCTTCACGCCTTACAAGAAGGACGAAAACCGAAACATCCAACACGTGTTTATAACAGATGTAAAAGATGCGGACGACCGCATGGATATATGCGCAAATTTGATATGTGTCGTATCTGTGTTCGAGAACTTGCCTCCAAAGGAGAAATTATGGGGCTTCGCAAAAGTAGCTGGTAATACTAAAACCTAATACCTAAAACCTAGATTATGCACACCGACCCTATAGCAGACATGCTAACAAGAATCCGGAACGCTTCCATGGCAAAGCTTGAAAAAACTCAAATACCTTACTCAAAGGTAAAGGAAAAACTTGCCGAAGTAATGAAATTAAACAACTATATTTCAGATATTGAAATAGTTGGAGAAGGAATCAAAAAAATGCTTGTTGTAAAATTACCGCAAGACAAAAGCATCAATCTTAAACGCCTATCTAAACCGGGGCAAAGAATCTATAGAAAAGCAAAAGAGCTTTATCCCTTCAAAAGAGGATACGGGATACGTATCATTACAACTTGCCAGGGAGTAATGACGGAAAAAGAAGCCATGAACAAAAAACTCGGTGGCGAACTGATCTGCGAAATCTACTAACAGCTAATAAATAATAGTTAATAATTAATAAATCATGTCACGAATCGGAAAATTACCAATCAAAATTCCAGCAGGAGTTACTGTAGATATCAAGAATGCGGTAGTTACCGTAAAGGGTCCGAAAGGAGAATTAAAGACAAATTATCAGTCCGGTATTACTGTAAAAATAGAGGACAATGAAATTATTGTTACGCGTGCCAGTGACGAAAAAAATCACAGATCTTTCCACGGACTTACCCGTGCCCTCATTGCC
>DAOVYC010000106.1 GCA_030635805.1 bacterium
ACACCAACGCGGCTTAGATTGTTTTAAGGTTGTGGGCAGTAGCTTGACTTTCGTTAACCGCTTGTTATAATGCTCGCTGTCGTTGCGGGGTAGAGCAGTGGCAGCTCGTCGGGCTCATAACCCGGAGGTCGCCGGTTCGAATCCGGCCCCCGCAACCAAATAATACAGAATCAATTCCCTCCCCAGTATGTCAAAAAAAAATAATGGTAGGATCGTCGAAGATATCCAAAAGTATTTTTTACTCGGGGTTCTTCTTTTACTAATATTTATTCTCTTTTTCTTTGTTTCCAGTTTTTTGGGGACTCTTTTTGTAGCGGCGGTAATCGTATCCATTATTTACCCGTTACATCGACTTTTAAATAAAAAGGTTCATATCCCCCGGGCGATTTCCGCCTTTGTGACACTTATTTTGATTGCTGTTCTTATAGTTGCACCTCTTACTCTTTTCTTTTTTGCGATTGTGGAGCAGGCAGGTGGAGCTTATTCCACTGTAAGTCGTTATATAAATGAATTAATTGCTTCTGACTTTGATGTCTTTCCAATACTTTCCAAATACCCTCAAGCCCAAAAATGGGTGGAAGAACTTATAGCTTTAAATCCAATTTCTCCGCAAGACCTGTTTTCCATGATTGGAGATTTTGTGGGGTCGATCACAACCGTTCTGGTGGAACAGACCACAAATATCTTAAAACAGGCAACTGTAATTGTTCTTCATACTATCATCTTTGTTTTGGCTCTGTACTTTTTTGTTCGTGATGGAGAGAAAATTGTGGATTACACAAAATCTCTTATCCCTCTTTCCGAAAAATACAGAGAGGAGCTTTTTGTAAAAATAAAGAATTTGATGCACGCAATTGTGTTTGGAATTTTTGGTGCCGCCCTGGTTCAAGGATTTTTGGTCTGGCTTGCCTTTATGATTGTTGACATAAACAGCCCTGCTTTTTGGGGTGCTCTGGCGGGAATGTTTTCTCCGATACCTTATGTTGGCCCGGCTGTTATTTGGCTACCGGCTGCAATAATGCTGTTGATAAACGGTAATTTGGTTGCCGGCATATTTCTGTTGATCTGGGGAATGGTGGTGGTTGGTCTTTCGGATAACATTGTAAAGCCGCTTGTGATCGGAACAAGTACCGCACTTCATCCTTTTGCTGTTTTGATTGTAATTCTGGGAGGCGTGTTTGCCTTTGGACTCAAAGGGTTAATTTTTGGACCATTGATTTTGACACTGACACTGGCTTTCTTGCATATTTATAAGATGGAATATGCGAGTGTGTTGGCTCCGGTGAAAAAAAGGAAAAAGGGAAAAAGTAAAAATAAAAAAGGAATAAGGAAGTAATTATTATCTGCAATAGGGCAAAGCTTGCCTCCAAGAAATTAATATTGTTTACTGGTTTAACCTTTGACCCCAATATAAATTTCTTTGCGGCATCCTTCACTACAAGTTTCCACTTTGTGAAAACTTTCCGCTACGGAACGCTTTGCTCGCAATTATCTTGCCAGGGTAGCTCAGTTGGTTAGAGCGTCGGACTCATAACCCGGAGGTCGGCGGTTCAATTCCGCCCCCTGGCACCATTTGTGTATACACATGTGTGAGTGGGCGTAAGCCGTGAAATTCCGCCCCCTGGCACCAGAAACATTAGTCTTCGTTCATCAATAATTTTTCGGTGCCAAAAAAGTAGTACCACCATTTTTGGTAGTTTTCGAGTTGATCGAGTTTCATTTTTAGAAACTCATCTTTGTTACTGATAAGGGCAAATTCTTCTTTTGGTTTCTCGAGAACAATAACCTTTTCCTCCGGTTTTCTTTTGTTGAGTTTTTCTTTGGCGGCTCGTTCGAGGAAAAATTCGGTTTGAAGATACTCAAATTCTTCGGCTAGAAAGGAATTTTGTTCTTTGAGAGTGCGAATTTCCATTTCGAACCATTGCTTTTTTTGATCTAACTGATAACTCTGATAAAGAAGTTTACTGTAAGAAAAAAGGGTCCATCCAAATAGGGTTAAGCCTATAAAAATGATAAGTTTGAGTTGGAAAAGCTGTTTTTCTTGGGTACGCATACTCTGATATTAATACTTTTTTAGTATAATTAATATTAATTTTATAATTTTATAATTATAAAATTCTCCATGAGCATTTGCTCGGAGAGCTTTATTCGTGTAATTTTAGTCTGATACTTTTCTGATTTATGAAAAAGCTTTTCGTTACTTTTCTTTTTCTTCTTTTGCTCGGCAGTATTGTTGGGGTTGTAACTTTTTTTATGATTGATCCGAGTTTGCTGATAAAGGATACTCCGAACAAACAAGCGATAGAGCAGACCGAGAAGGATTTCCAGAACAATAAGATTGTTTTAGATCCTTTTGAACTGGAATTAGTGGAATTACTTTCCGATTATAATGTTCGGAAGAATGATGTTGGTTATTTTCATTTGATATCGGAGAAGTTGTTGGAACGACGTCAAACCAAGAAAGCCAAAAAATATTTGGATGAAGCTTTGGAACTGGATCCCGCTAATGTACGGACAATGAGTTTGCTCGCTAAGGTTTCGTTGTTGCAAAAAGATTTTGAGCAGGCGAGAAATTATCTGGCAGAGTTGCCGGATGATGAGATTCATTCCGCCTTTATCAAGGCTCTCTTAGCGGTGATAGATAACGATCGTGATTCTGCGGGCAGGCATCTGCATTATGTAACGGATAATTTTCCGGAGAGTGAACTTGGAGAAAAGGCGCAAAAAATTATAGATGCTTACCGTGAATTTGATTATTTCCGTGACGGGCTTCCTATTCATTTGCGCACCCTTCTGGCCAGAAGTTTTAATCAGATAAATGAACCCACTCTGGCGATATGGCTCTTGCGGGATGTGTTAACCGAAAAAACTGATTATCGCGATGCCTGGATATTGCTTGGATACGCGTATTACAATCTTCAGCAGTTCAGTTTGGCGGAAGATGCCTTTTATAAGGCTTATGAACTGGATACGGAAAAACCTGAAACACAATATTTTCTGGGGCTTACTTATTACGCCCTGGATGATATAGCGGAAAGTGAGAGATTTTTTGAATACGCAGTCATAAATGGTTTTGAACCAAGAGCTCAGGCTTATCAGAAATTATCCGATGTTTATCTTCAAAATGAGAATTATGAAAAAGCCGTTTCTATGTACGAAAATTATTTTTCTCTTTGAAGAGAGGCCAAGCCTGCTGATTTTATTAGACCGGTGATGATTTATATCGATCACCTTAATAAACCTCAAAGCGCGCTCACCCTTGCGCAAAAAGTTGTAAGAACTCATCCTGACGAGGCGATGAGTTACAATTTACTTGCCTGGGCTTATCTGGCAAATAAGGATTATACCAATGCTTTGATGAATTTGGAAAAAGCGCAAATCCTGGATGCTACCCTACCTGCTCTCGCCCTCACCTTTGGTAGATTTTATGAGGCTCAGGGAAATCTGGAGAAAGCGAAAGAGCAGTACAAAAAGGCTTATGAAGAAGGAGGTAGTGAGTTGATAAGCAATGAGGCGGCGGAACGATATAATGCGCTCATTAAAAATGATTAATCATTTCTTTATAAGAATTTTCGAAAAATATGAAATTAATTGTAGG
>DAOVYC010000103.1 GCA_030635805.1 bacterium
ATCTCGCAGAGCCCAACCAGTTTGAGGCTGGTTGTTTAACAGCGCTTCAATTTGAACTTCATCGCAGGGCTCGATGACTTGTTCATTTTGAAGTTCGAAGCTATAGCGGTGAACCGTAGTTACCCGAACTAAAACTTCATCACCTCCTGTGGTTAATTCCAGAGTTTCTCCTCCGTCAGCCGTAACGGTAAACCGTCCGTTTCTGGCGAAGATGCCGATGGGGTTTTCCTGTGTTGCCACAGTTTCACCGCCAACGTCTGTGATTTCCCACTCGACGACTTCCTCCCCGTCGAAACTTATTTTCGTGACTTGGTAAGTTCCACCCGTGAAGGCATCCCCTATCAAAGCCACTCCGTTGAGTTCAACCCTCATGCCCTGTGGAGGAACATAAGGATTAACTGAAATAGTGATACTGTGTCCGTTGACACAAACCAACAATTCACCTTCAACCACCGAAGTAGCCGTTGGTTTATTGTTGCTGGCAATCACCAGACCACCCTGTTGGATTTCCCAGGGGGGGGCGATTTCGCCGTCATAATTTACCTCAAAAAGCAAATTATTTCCTGGTACCATCTCATCACCTTTTCCCAGCCATGCACTCCAGCTGTTGCCGGAGTCATCGCTGCAACGGACCGTGATAACGTGTTTGGATTTTTTGTCTCCAACACTATCACACGAAAAAAACAAAACGGAAATTATGGCAATAGCCATTACAAAAGTAAGCTTTTTCATTTTTTTTCTCCTTATGAAATGAAAAAGAAATTATGCTCTTTTGAGCGAATTTTTTACCCTGCCTGTCTCCACAACAGGTAGTGGTTAATACTACTTAATTTCGTATGCCCACTAAAGAATGAAAGAGATAAGATATAGCTTATATCCTTCATCCTTTAGTGGACTTCTTTATACCAAGCGGGTTTTCAAGGATCAGTGCTCTACAAGGCTTACGCCCCATAAGGCATCGTGATCTTCCGACTTTTTCATCTGTTGGCATTAAGCCAAAAGATGGGCAAACCGGAGTCGGTGATATTATCATAATAATATATTTTTGTCAATAACAATTTACGAAAATGTCAATGCCTGCCTGGTGAAAATATTTTATCTTTTATTTTAAAAAAGACCCGTACTTACGTACGAGTCTTTAACTTTCCCTTTCTTTCTTAAAAGGGTTTAAGGTTCGCATTCCAGGAAATGCGGACTCCAAAACCAAGAAATGCACAGTCGGGAGGGTCGATTCCGCCACTCACGGGGTCAAAAATTTGAACCCCTCCCATTAGGTAGATTTCGCAGTAGAATTCTCTGGCTGGTGCCCAGGTGATGCCAAGCTCACCAGAGTACTTTCGATAAAGATACTCGTGATGGGCAGTGCCATCCTGGACGCGGAGTTTGTGTTCTCCACCTTCCCATGGGCATCCCCATGAATGAAGGGATAAGAACGCTCCCCATTGGATTTCCTGATTTATGACAATGTCAAGACGTGCCATAGATCTGGGATAACCCAAAGCGAACTTCAAGCTCCAATTTTCCTCGGCGTAGCCAAGGTCGATTGTGCCCCAGAAATCACCGGCACCGCTTAGCCAGGTAATGTTGTCTGACTCCTCCCAGTCAGTGGGATACCAGGCTGTTATACCCGTATACCACCCGCCGCTGGTTTCTCCCCAGAGGCGAAACCTCAAACCGGTAAGATATAATGTTTCCTGGACATTATACCCCGTACCATCGAGGAGAAGAGGGACAGCCTCAAGCAGAAGAGAGAACTCAAGAGGAAAACCGCCCAATTCGGTACGGTTTATCCTCCCACCGAGTTCTAATTCTCCAGAGAAATCAAGAAATGAATTCTCCTTCGGATTAGAGTCGATACCCCAGATGCCGGCAAGATTAAAATCTATCCGACCTCTGGTGAAGAACGAAAGCAGGTTTAAATCTACTTCCGCTGAATCACTCTTCTCTCCTTTGACAATGTCTTCCGAGGTTGGGCCTACCCAATTATTCGGAAAATTTTCTTCTGCGGTTGCGATTTTAGACATGATCGCTAACATGACAACTAATGCAAGAGTCATTACTCTTTTCATATTGTCCTCCTTGGCTTGCGCCAAAAAAATTAACAAAGAAAAAACAAAACAAATCCACCTTAGCCGGGAATTTTTCTTCATATCGTGAAAAAATCCCACTTAAGGTAGATTTATTCCTAAGATATCTTTGTTACTTAAGAAAGAAAGTTTTCAATGATCATCTGTTACCCCTCGAAAACGAGGCATAGCAGAGTTACGTAATTTAGCATGAATTTATATATTTGTCAATATGTTTCTGGGGTTTTGTCAAGAGGTAGGGATTTAAAAAGATAAAATATAAAAAATAAAATATAAAAAATTGAATCTAAAATATAAAAAATTGAATCCAGTCAGCCGGAAAATCTGGTGTCGATATTTTATTTTTTATTTTTTATATTTTATCTTCGCTTGCTGTATATATAAGTTATTGTGGTATTTTCTTTTTTCCGGATTATGATGTATCCCTCTTGTCTTAATGAAGGTAAATAGTTTTTTTAAAAAAAGATTATAATTCTTCTTGACATCTTGTCAACTAAGTGCTAAGGTCACCAGCCTTAGAACTGCCTCGTGCAGTTTAGGGGTCAAAATACTTTTATCGTTTAATTTATTTCATTATGTATAACAGTATGTTTACATCGTTCGCCCGCAAGGCTATCTCAGCCTTCTCGGCACTTACACTTTTGTTTGTAAGTACCATGTTCTTTACATCCAGTATCACTTTTGGTGCCGGAATTACCGTAGTTCCGGATCCAAGTCCGCAACCGAACGGAACCGTGGGGACACCATATACTATCAATATTGACGTATCCGGCGGTACCGCGCCATACAAATATGTATGGACTGTTACTGACGATGCCGGAAGTGGATTACAGGATACTGATCTTTTAAATAATACGACTGCTTCACCAACCTTTAATCCAACCAAAGCCGGAGATTATGAATTTAGAGTATTGGTAAGTGATGGGTTTGGAAATGATAACGACGCCGGAACAGTTATTCCTGTAACCATTGATGCCTTACCAGCGGTAACCATAAATAAAGTAGCGGCAAACAACGCTACTCATGGACAAGCTTATACAATTACCAATGTAAATGTAACCGGCGGTTTGCAACCATATACTTATGTATGGTCCGTACTTGATGATGCGGGAAGTGGATTACAGGATACTGACCTACAAAATCGTACGACAATAAATCCTTCATTTACCCCGCAACAGCCCGGGACATATCGATTTGGTCTTTTGGCCACAGATAGTGCCAGCCCGGCAGATAGCGCTCTCGATACAAATATTCTCATCGTGGCAGACGCTGTAGGCGGTCCCTTGACGGCTGAAGCGGGAGCTGATCAGAATTTTGATATGTTTACCACCCCTTCAGTACAACTGGATGGTAGTGCTACCGGTGGTACCCCGACTCCAATATATTTATTTACCTGGAGCGTAGATACCAAGCCGGTAGGAAGTACATCAGCTAATTTAATCAGCAATGTGAGTATGGCTGACCCTATGTTTACGCCTGATACCATCGGAACTTATATATTACAATTAGAGGTAGATGATCAAAGTGGCGGA
>DAOVYC010000034.1 GCA_030635805.1 bacterium
ACAATTGACAAATTAAGACGCATGAAAATTAAAAAGAAAGATATAGAATCATCTAAAATCATTAATCATTTATATCAATTATTTCTGGATGTTTTAGGGTGCAATGATATGGACAGGGTTACCGCCCTTTCAAAGTTGATGGCTGTCATTGAGGATGCTTTACATTGCCTTTACGCTAAAGGAGACGGACGAAAAGTACATGGAATTATTTATCGGAGAGATATTTTTTCTTCAGTTAAAAGCGCTTTATCGAGATACATTGAACAGGGAGGTAAAAAAAGTCTAGAAGACTATGGCAGACAGATTAGGCAAAGAATCTCTTATGTTGGGAGGGGGTTTAAAAGAGTTATAGCCACAACCCTTTTAACAAAAGGGCTTGAATATGATCATGTTATTATTAACAACCCTGATAGCTTTAAAACAAAGCATCTTTATGTGGCTCTAAGTAGGGCAAAAAGAAAAATAACAATACTAGGTAATAATCGAAAAATACAAAAAGAGAAGCCTGAGAATTTGTAAAGAACATGAGCTGTAACAACAAACTTTATTGAGATTGAGAAAAATTTCACGACACATCCGCTAACAAAGTATATAAGGTTCAATAAAAAGTGAGAAAATTGATTTTCAAAGGATTCACTTTTTCTTTCACCCAAATTTGCTACCAGTGAACCTCCGGCATATTATACTGGCAGCAAACTTCTTATATACTTAAACGTTAACTACTGAACGGCTTGCAAAATTCCCCCCCCAAAAAAACCCCCCACATCAGAAAAAAAGTAACATAACCATACCCGCATGCTAGTAGTAAAAACAAAGTTAAAAGAAGTAGCAGGGAAAGGAATTGGATTAATTGCTGATCAAGAAATAAAAAAAGGTCAAACTACATGGATATTTAATCCTATAATTGACATAAAGGTGCTCAAAAAAGATATCCCAAAAGAGGCGAAGGATTTTTTTGATACATATGCAGTTGATGAAGGTGAAGATTATTTATTGCTAAATACGGACAATGCCCGTTTTACAAATCATTCCAAAAATCCAAACACAAGAACCGAAGGCAAAAACAAAAATATTGCCACGAGGGATATTCATGTTGGTGAGGAAATCACAATTGATTATGAAGAAATTGATGTAAATGGAACTGGGTTTTAGTAATTAACACAAAAAGCCCGTTCAGAAGTATTTTAAAAATTCATTTTTGCCCTAATTGGTTTTTATGCAACCATAGGTCAATTAGTCTGTATTGGACTGCTTATTTGGTGGTTCCTTGGATGAAAGAATTATTATAATTTTATTTTTAACGCTCATTCACCCAAATTTCGCAAAAAACTATTAAATTTATGTTATCATCTTTTGGCCATAAATAGGTATAAATCCACAAATTTTTTGAAGAAAACTTGTAGATAGAAAAGCATTTATCAAAAAATATTTCTACACTTCTTATGAACAGTAAAAAACCAATTCGGTCAAAATCTGATATTGTGAAACTCTTCCATGATGCAGCTGTACCCAAAAAAGAACTATTGATAGGATTAGAAATAGAACGAAGTGGTGTTTATGATGCAGACTTGAGTCCTGTGGAATATTCAGGAGCATGTGGATATTTGGCGATTTTAAAAAAGTTGGTTGAAGAAGTTGGATGGAAAATCATCAGTCAGGATGAGAATGGAAATATTACAACACTAAAAAGAGGAGGAAGTGAAATACACATAGAAGATGATGGACGCCTTGAACTTGTGAGTAAACCCCGAAAAGGACTTTTTAGCCTGTGTCGTGAGTATCAAATGCACGTTCGTGAAATTGATGAAATTTCAAAGGAGTTTGGGATTCGCTGGATTTCCATGGGATGTCAGCCATTCGCGAAAAACAAAGAAATTACTTATGCCTTTGCGCAGAAAGACAAAACCTATTATGACCATTTTCAAAATAATTTTCCGGATTTTCAAAAAAGTTTCTTTAAAACATGGGAAAAGAAAAGTAATAGCATTCATGTAAATTTTGGATATACTTCAGAAAAGGATGCCATAAACAAATTTCAAACTCTTTTAAAAATTTCTCCTATTTTAGTTGCGATGTTTGCTAATTCGCCACTTAATATGAAAAAATCTTCTGGTTTTTTGGTTGCCAGTTATCGTTCAAGATTACTTTGCTGTCCTCATAGAACACAGATTCAAAAAATATTTTTTGAACGAGATTTCAATTTCGAAAAATGGGTAGATTTTTTATTAGACCTACCCATGAGGCGAATAGAGAGAAAAGGGGAACGAACTTATGTCCCCTTGTCATTTCGTGACTTTTTAAAAAATGGTTTTCAAAAGTACACTCCTCGTATTGAGGATTTTTATCTTCATATAAAATCGTTTTGGGGAGAAGTGCGCATTAAGAACTATCTTGAATATCGTGGATTTGATACCGTTCCACCGCAGTTGGTTCCTTCGGTTCCAGCCATAATACGCGCTATAACGCTGAACTCTGATGTCATGCAGGAATGTCAAAATCTCGTAAAAAAATGGACATTTACCGATCATTTAGAAATGCGGGAAAGAATACATAAACACGCTCTGCAAGCAGAGACTCCTGATGGGAAAAAAGTGCTTGATCTTGCCAAAGAACTTTTGAAAATTGCTTCTTTTTCATTGAAAGAGCGGCATAGAGAGATGAGAGACCGCGTTGATGCCTCCCGTTTCCTTTGGCCCATCAAAGAATATATTTTTGTCCGTGAACAATCTCCCGCCGAATATGTGATGGAAATGTGGAACGGAGAATGGCATCGGAATCCACGAAAATTACTAGAATGGTCGGAGAAATAATTAGTAAAATTGAGGAAAGCTTATTATGTTTTTTGAATAAATTAAAATGAAAAAAGTAGTTGTAATTGGTGGCGGAAGCAGTGCTCATACTGTGATACCTTTGCTGTCCAAAGCTGGTTATGAAATTAATCTGCTAACAAGCAGACCGGAAAGCTGGAAAAAGAAAATATCACTGGAATATCAATCGGAAACAGGAGAAATAAAAGAAAGGAGTTTTGGCTCGCACACCCCTCAACCACACAAAAAGCCCCACATCGTACGATGTGGAGCTAGAAAAAACAAAATTTCTCCATTTGAAAACACCCAGGCGCATGTAAGAAATACATGCCTATGCCTGGGTTTTAAGATCTTTTTCAGATGGAATTATGTAGAGTTGAACTCATGGAGCCAACCATTCCCCAACATGGTAACAATACCAATTATGTCGCTTTGATCATCCAAGTTCTTTTCATATTCACCGTTTTTGATTAAATCATCGGTCGTCACCTTTTCGGAAGTAACGATTTTAAACCACTCCCATTTACCAATTCGGTCTTCTCGACGGTTACAAACTGGAGTTCTCGATTTTATAGATCCAATAACTGAAAGTCGTGTTTTATATTCTGTAGAACAAAATGAAACAAAACCATTAGAGAGGAATGTAATCTTCATTTCCATATTATTGCCATTTTCCTGAAGAAGGAGTCCCCTGTCTGCACCAACCTCACTACGCAAAATTTCTTTAGCTGATATTGCCTGACCACACGGTTGCAAATAACGTCCTTTCTCATCCTGAAAGTAAACACAACCACGATCAGTAAGAGTCATACCCCACCAATAGGGAGTAGGACCAACAACAATCTTTTTCCTGCTGACTACAAGAAAACCACCAACGGAACTCTGTAATGCCACTTTTATAACTTGATTTTTCATTTTACCACCTTTCTTTTTATTATGAATTTCACACTTAATAGTACTTCGAAATTCGTTAAGTTGAAACATACCGCAACGTGCGGAATTCTAACAAATTGATATAATCCCAATATGTAAAAGAACTTACGAGTATAATAGATTTTTTCTCAAATATGTCAATTTTTTGATACGTGGATTACCCCTTCCCCTCCTCCGCCACCGCCTTCGCGGCGGCTTTCGCTTTTTCCTGATCACCCAGATAATAAGATTTGATCGGTTTTAAATCGTCGTCCAGCTCGTATACCAAGGGAATTCCCGTGGGAATGTTTAGTTTGGGAATTTCTTCGTCGGAAATATTATCCAGATATTTCACCAAGGCTCGAAGACTGTTACCATGAGCCGAGATAATCACCTTTTTGCCGGATTTCACCATCGGGGCGATGGTTTCTTCCCAGTATGGGAGAAATCTTTCTACGGTATCTTTCAGGCACTCCGTAGCCGGTACCGAACTCTCGTCCAGATCCGCGTACCGCGGATCATTTCCCGGATAACGCTCATCGGAAGGATCAAGCTCCGGCGGTCTTACCTCATAACTTCGTCGCCAGAGATGCACTTGTTCCGCGCCTTCTTTCTTTGCGGTTTCTGCCTTATTTAAGCCCTGAAGCGCTCCGTAGTGTTTTTCATTTAAACGCCATGACCGATATACGGGTATCCACATCAAATCCATCTCATCCAGAGTAAGCCATAGAGTACGAATCGCCCGCTTCAGAACAGAAGTGTAAGCCACATCAAAAACATATCCTTCTTTTTGAAGAAGCTCCCCCGCCTTTTTCGTTTCCACAACTCCTTTTTCCGAAAGATCCACATCTGTCCATCCTGTAAATTTATTTTCCTTATTCCACACACTCTCCCCATGCCGCAGCAAAACTAGTTTAATCATGATGAATATCTGTTAATCTGATAAACAATTTTTAAACCCTCTCCTTTTTACTTTTTATTTTTTATTTTTAATGCTCTTCGACTTTATTCACTACGTTCATTCGCTCAGGACATTCGACTCGTCATGAATGACTAGGGTCGAAGACCATGAGCGAGCGAGAGCGAGTCGAATGGTACCCGCGGTAGGAATCGAACCTACGACCTTAAGCTTAGAAGGCTTCTGCTCTATCCACTGAGCTACGCGAGCAAGTAAATATCTCGGTAACATATTATCGATTTCCCCGGAAATTACAACACTCCTTCCTTATTCCTCATTCTTCAATCTTGTAATTTTGAATTTTGTAATCTTGTAATATTAAATCTTGTAATCTTGTAATTTTGTAATCTTGTAATTTTATATTCCCTATTCCCCCTTCATCTGTTAAAATTAGGTTAACTTAAATAACAATTATTATGAACAGTCAAGATCCTCAAAGTGCTCAACAGCAAGACGATAACCAACAACCCGCCCAAGGAGAAATTCCGGTTCCTGATGCAGGAAATCCACCTGCGGGTGATCAGGGAAGTCAGCCAATCCCTCAGGCAGGAACAGGTGATCAGGGAAGCCCGGCTCCCGTCGAGCCCCCTGCATCTCCACCGGTAGAGGAGGCACCCAAAAAAGTAGTTTCTGATGAAGAATTAGGTATAGGAAGTGTGGGTGATTTTTCCACCACCATCAAAATCCCTTCACACAGTCTGCAGTTTGACGAAATATATTTTCTCAAGCTTCTCTCCGGATCTATCTCCCTTATGAAGGAAGAAAAAATGAAAATTGTAGAGTCTGTTCCAAAGCTTTCACAATATCAGATTGATGAACTCATCCGAATTCTTGAAGAAGAAAAAAGGAAATTTGCCGAACTGAATGACGACCATCAGGGAAAAGTTCAGGAGTTACAAAAAAAACAGGAAGAAGACTGGAAATACATGGAAATGAAAAAAGAGGAAGCAACTCAGGATGAAGCGTCTCAGGATGAAGCTGAAAAAATTCGTCAACAAATCGCTAAGAGTGACGAATAAACATAACTTTCTCTCTATGACTACCTTAGATCAAATTCAGTTCAAAAATAAGCGTGTCATTGTTCGTGCCGATTTTAATGTTCCCATTCAAGATGGCAAAATCCAAGATGACACCAGGATAAAATACACCCTCCCTACTCTGGAAAAAATACTGAAACAAAACCCAAAGTACCTGATAATTATCGCCCACCAGGGTAGACCGAAGGGAGAAAAGGTGCCTGAACTCAGCCTTAAACTTCACTCCAAAAAATTAGCGGAACTGCTTGGAAAAAAAGTTACTCTCGTGGAGAACGCCCTTGCTAATAAGCTTCCTCAGGAAAAAGGCGTTATGATTTTTGAGAATATTCGTTATTTCGATGAAGAATCAAAGGATAAAGAAAAAAGGAAAGATTTTGCCAAACATCTGGCTCAGTTTGCAGACGTTTATATTAACGATGCCTTTGCTTGCTCCCACCGTGCTCACGCCAGCACGTATGACCTTCCGAAGATGGTAGAGGAAAAAGGAATGGGTCTGCTTTTGGAAAAAGAGATTAATGCCCTTAGTCCTCTTCTGAAAAATCCTGAACATCCGGTTGTCCTTCTTCTTGGCGGAGCCAAGATAAACACCAAGATCGGCATCATCAAAAATTTCAAAGACAGGGCTGATACAATTTGTGTTGGTGGAGCCATGGGAACCACCTTTCTCCACGCCATGGGTTACGAGATAGGTAAATCTCTCTGTGAAAAAGATAAAATAGAAACAGCTCAGGAAATTCTTCTGAGTATGGAAGATCAAAAAGAACGTTTTATTATTCCCCGTGATGTAGTTATTGCTGATGAATTAAAGGATAATGCCGTTACCGCCAATCTGCCGATTCGGGATATTGACTATAATGAAAGTGCTTTTGACATTGGATTAAAAACAATAGATCTTTTTGTGGAAAAGATTCAGGGAGCCAAAACCATTATCTGGAATGGTCCTATGGGAGTTTACGAACACAAATCATTTCAAAATGGCACCAGGAAAATTGCCGAAGCTATCGCCAATTCCGGCGCCACCTCCATTGTTGGTGGTGGCGACTCGGTAGATGCCATTCATAGATTCGGTATCTCCCCGGGCAAATTTACGCACGTCTCCACCGGAGGTGGAGCCATGCTCGAATTCCTGGAAGGAAGAAAACTCCCCGGCATCGAAGCCCTCCGGTAAGCTAAAATGCTATTCCTGATTCATTATTCCTGATTCATTATTCAATTTTGAATTAGCAATCTTCTAATTATTAATTTTCTAATCTTGTAATTAAGAAATGCCCGAACTCCCCGAAGTCGAAACCATCAAGAACGATCTCACTAAAAAGATTCTGAAGAAAAA
>DAOVYC010000010.1 GCA_030635805.1 bacterium
AAGAGCGGAGGGAGGAGCGGAAGGAGCGGTAGGATTGAAACAGGACAGCCTTGTATGCTGGTGGACACGGGAGGGATTGAGATGGAGAAAGGAGAGGTTTTGGAAGGAAAGATGAAACAGCAGGCTCAGACGGCAATTACAGAGGCAGATGTAATCTTATTTTTGGTAGATAGTCGGGAAGAGATAACCGGTGCGGATCACGAGGCGGCTGATATTATCCGTAAGAGTGGAAGACCTGTTGTTCTGATTGCGAGTAAGTGTGATAGTGGTCTTTCGGAAACTTCTGAACTTGCCTCATTAGGATTTGGGTTGCCGATAGAGGTGTCGGTGTTTCATAAGACGGGACTTGATGAGCTGGAGGAAAAGCTGTTGGAAGAAATGGGAGAAATAGGAGGAATGGGAGAAACGAGAGGGGCGGAAGGGAGTGATGACATGATTAAGATTGCTTTTGTGGGGAAGCCGAATGTGGGAAAGTCCAGTCTTTTGAATGCCTTTTTTAACGATGAAAAGGTGATAGTTTCAGAGATAGCGGGAACCACGCGGGATGCGACGGACTTTGAGCTGGATTTCAAAGATAATAAGTTTTTATTGATCGATACGGCGGGAATAAGAAAACGCGGATCCGTAGAAGTTGGGATTGAGAAATTTTCGGTGGCTCGGTCGCTTCAGGCGCTTGATAAAGCGGATGTGGCGGTTCTTCTTTTAGACGCGCGGGAGGGTATCACGCGACAGGACATGCATATTGCCGATTATATTTTGAAGAGTAAAACCGGTTTGATTATTGCGATCAATAAGACTGATTTATTGGATAAGGGTGAAGAGCCACGTGATGAATGGTTGGATAATTTACAATACAAATTTGATTTTACCCCGTGGGCGGCGGCTGTATTTATCTCCGCCGTAAACAAGAAAAATATTGAACAACTTTTGGATATTGCGGTGCAGATCAAGGAGGAACGCGGAAAGCGCGTTCCAACCAGAGAGTTAAATCTATTTCTGCAAGAAAGTATGATTAAACACGCTCCAACCGGAGCCGGTAGATCAATACCAAAAGCGTTGTATTTTACGCAGGTGGATATTCATCCACCGCATTTTGTTCTTTTTGTGAATAATAAAGAATGTTTTCATTTTTCTTATTTTAGGTATCTGGAAAATAGACTGCGGGAGAAATATGGATTTGCCGGAACGCCAATAAAGCTAGAGATGAAAAGTAAAGTGAGTTAGACTAAGTTCGTTAATTTTTAAATTGAAAACATGAAAAATTATAAGAGAACGGTTCTGAATAACGGTTTGCGAATAATTACTTCTCCGCTGAATACAGAGTCGCTAACGGTTCTGGTTTTGGTGGGAGCGGGATCGCGGTATGAGACGAAGGAAGTGAATGGAATTGCTCATTTTCTGGAACACATGTTTTTTAAGGGAGCAAAGAAATATAAAAACACAAAAGAAGTTTCAGAGGCGATAGATTCCGTAGGAGGAATTTTTAATGCTTTTACCGGTAAAGAATATGCCGGTTACTTTGTGAAAGTAGCCGCCGAACAACAAGATACCGCTTTTGATGTTCTTTCCGATATGATGCTAAACGCTGAGCTTGCCTCGGAGGAGATCGAGAAGGAACGAGGGGTAATTTTAGAAGAGTACAACATGTATCAAGACACACCGATGTATCAGATTGGTTGGGATTTTGAGAAACTGGTTTTTGGAGATCAGCCAATTGGTTGGGATCAAATCGGAACGAAAGATTTTATAAAATCTGTAACTCATGAACAGTTTAAAAAATATAAGAATGCTTTGTATACACCGGATAATACGGTAATTATTGTGGCGGGAAAGGTGGATCATGATGATGTTTTAAAAAAAGTTGAGAAATATTTTGTGTTTCCGGAAGGCAAGAAAGATCGGATTTGGGATGATTTCAAGCCTTATACCAGCAAGGAAAGATTGATCATGCAAGATAAGAAAACTGAGCAGGGGCACATTGTCCTCGGATTTCCGGGATTGTACAGTACCCATGATGACTATTATGTCGCGAAGGTTCTTTCCATTATTCTGGGTGGAAACATGAGTTCAAGAATGTTTCTAAATGTGCGAGAGGCCAAGGGGTTTTGCTACTACATTCACACTACGACTGATGATTACTCTGATTGTGGATTGATCTCGACCAGAGCGGGGGTGGATTTAAACCGAACTGAAGACGCGATTACCGCTATTGTTCAAGAATACAAGAAAATTACAGAGAAAGCTCCGGATGAAAAGGAGCTTGATAAGGCAAAAAGTTATGTAAAGGGTAAATTAATTTTGAGCCTGGAAGACACTGAAGAAGTAGCACATCTGCTGGGCAAGAGGGATTTACTCGGTGAGGGGGTGAAAACGATAGATGAAATTTGCGCGGAAGTGGAAAAGGTGACTGTGGATGATATTTACAGAGTAGCAAAGACACTATTCGTTGAGGATAAGCTACATATGGCGGCGATTGGACCGTTTGAAGACAGGGGGGAAGCGTTTGAGGATTTGCTGAGATTCTAAATGGAAACCAATAGGACACGAATTTAACAAATTGAACGAATGGGAACGAATTTACAGGAGAACATTAGTTTTGATTCGTTTAATTCGTGTTTGTTCGTGTCCCATTCCGAAAGAAAATCTGGATTTCTGACCTGATTTTCAGTATAAATTTACTGCTGATAAATTATTTAATAAAATTCATATGGAACGTACTCTTATACTTATTAAACCGGATGCTATTCAGAGAGGATTGATTGGAAAAATTACCGAGAGATTTGAGGCAAAAGGGTTAAAGCTTATTGGTTGTAAAATGATGTCTCTGAACGATACTTTTCTGAAGGAGCATTATTCCCACATTGCCGATAGGTCGTTCTTCGGCGGAATCGCCTCATTTATGTCTTCATCGCCGGTAATTGCAATGTGCTGGGAGGGACTGGATGTAGTGGAGACTGTACGAAGACTTTGCGGAATCACAAAAGCAAGAGAAGCGGAAGCGGGCAGTATTCGTGGCGATTTTGCCATGTCTATTCAGTGTAATGTGGTACATGCTTCCGATTCTTCTGAAAATGCAAAAAAAGAGGTGAAGAGATTTTTCAAGCCGGAAGATATTTTTGAATACGACAAAGCTGAATACATGCATGTATACAGTGAGGATGAGAGAATGAATTAAGAATTACTGCTTGATAATGGAAGAAAAAAAGAAAGATCGAATTATTACGGATTTGCTGGAGGTAAAACCGGCAAAACGTTCCAGTGTCGGAGTAATAATGTTGGGGGTTTTACCTTTTTTAATCCTGGCAGGAATTGGTTATGCCGGATATTTAGCTTATGAGCGCATTAATCCCTCGGACAACGAGGAGCAGAGGCCGGAAATCAAAAAGGAAGTGCTTCAGCAGGAACAGTTTTCGCTGGTTGATTTTGACGAGGAGAGAAAAATTAAGAATGTGATAGATCCGTTTGCAGGACAACTTCCGGATGTTTCCAAAATAATTCAGGAAAAAGCCGATTTTGGCGATGCACCGGAAGAAACTTCGGTGATCGGACAAGTAGATTATGAACTTTTTGGTTCCTTTCCCACTACTTTGGATAATCGAATCGCGGGGTCTGTACGGCACGTGGAGTCCGATCAATCATTTTTTTTGGGAATGAGAAAATATAATGATGGAGTAACTTTGGAAACAGATGCGGAAGTCACCAATTTTGATGAAAATGATGATGGGGTTATATTTCCAAAATTAACTCCTTGTAAAGAAAGTGGGATGCAGGTGGAGGTGAGTATTCCTCAAGATTTAGACCCCCCATATTATCTCAATGCGCTCGCGGACTGGGATAGAAGCGGTAATTGGAACGGAATGAGTGTATGTAAAATAAATGATGAGGCTTTTGAAATTCCTGAATGGTTTATTCAGAATATGGAATTGGGTGATTTTTACAACGTTAAACATGGAGACAGTAGAAGACTAATTATTCCTAATTTTTTGACCGGTCCAAAGAGTGGGGAATTATGGTTTAGGTTTACACTGACTAATGAGCCAGTTGTGGTAAGGGAAGGAGATTGGGACGGAAGCGGATATTTTATGAGAGGTGAAACGGAGGATTACTTAGTTCCCGTATACGGAACAGGAGTGGAGGGAGTGGGGGGAGCGGAAGGAACAGAAACTGAATTACTTAGTAAGCAGGAAGAGGATAGCGAACTAGCTGACAAGCTATTGCCGGAGTATGAAGAAATTTTGGCGGAGCCGATTTTTTATGATGTTGGCGCAGATGATTGGTACGCGCCGTTTGTGAAGGAGGTGACTAAAAAAGGACTGATGAACGGGTATGAGGATAACAGTTTTCAACCAACCTACGGAGTAACACGAGCGGAGCTTTTAACTATCGCTTTGCGAATGAGAGGAGAGGCTCTGGAAAGTGAGCCGATAGATAGTGATGATGACGGCTTGATAGATTTGGAAGAGATGATTCTTCAGATTGACGCTGAAAATACGGATTCAAATGGTGATGGAATCAATGATTATCGAGAGGTGATGAATAGTGTTGATCCACCGATTCCTTTAGATACAATTTGGGGTAAGCATTGGGCACGAGGGAATGTGGCGAAGGCCTTGATGTTAGGGTTAATAAGTATCAAATCTTTCCCTGAAAATCGTTTTCAGCCGGATGAACTGGCAACCAAAGAATTTGCTTTGATGGTTCTTTTGCAGGCCAGCGGAAAACAACTTCTTCATGAGGATGTTTTCAAGAGTGCGGAAATGTTGGGGCTGATTGATAGTGCAAAGAATTTTGATAAAGGAGAAACGGTGAATCGAGCAGTGGTGGCAAAGCTGGTTAGCCTGCTGATTGACTAGTGAAATTCTACCGATAAACCTGTTTTTCTGTTACGACCAGATCGACTCGCTGATCCCAAGGATCTTGAGGGATTTCTTTTAGAATTTGGAGTTCAAAGGCGAGGCCGATTTTGGGGGTTTTGATGTTAGTTAGGAATCGGTCGTAAAAGCCCATTCCACGACCAAGGCGTTCGCCATTTTTGGTGAAAGCGAGTCCGGGAACAAGAAGACAATCGATGGTGGATGGCTGAACTTTTTCGATACTGATTGGCTCATCAACTCCCCAGCGATTTTTCTCGACATTCTCCCAGCCCGTGAATTTCACGGGAACAAAAGACTCCCCCGCCCACTTAAGAACACTAAAGTTCTTTTCATGGCACCAGTTGTTAATGAGATTTCGAGTATCGACTTCGGTAGGAAGAGAAAAATAAACGCAGGGATTTTTTGCCTGAAAAAATTCAGGAATTTCTCCTAGCTGTTTGTGGATATTTAAACTCCACTCGTAAATATCTTGAGGGCGAGTGTCTTTTAACCTGTTATCGATTGATAGTCTTAGGGTGGGTTTCATGAGTCTTATATGTTGTAGAGACTAACCAAAGATTTTGTTAACATCATCTTCATTTACACCTTTCTGTTTTTCGACGCTAATCTTGATTTTTGCCTCTTCCCCAAAGAGAGATCTAACACCGGTGATGAGAATTTGGTTGTTTTCAGCCATTTCCAGTTGTTCTCTGGCAAAATCGGAACTGACACGAATGCCAACACTTTTTTTATCCTGAGTTAAGGTGGCGTTTTTGAGAATGGTTCGGACAGACGCTTTTTCTATGCTATCTACCAATGATTCGATGGTAAATTTTTTGTGATCTTTCTTTTTGGGGGTTTCAGGAGTTTCAGGGACCTTAGGAGTTTCTGGTTTTTCTGATTCCTCAATCTCTTTTTTTTCTTCAGACGATTCTTCCGATTTTTCTGACTCTAACGTTGCTTTTCGGCAAGCTTTTACAACAGCCATTTCAAGTGGTAGTTGACTAATCACGGCATCCTTAAGTCCAGTATTGGCTTCTAAAAAAACATTGATAAGATCCACCAAATTCTTGGCATCCTGTTTGTTGTCTTGTTCCACAGCTTCGAGCATTTCGACTCTTAAAAAGAGGAGAACTTCGTTGGTGAATTGACCTAAATCAATTCCCTCGGCGAGAAGGTCGCTTACATAGGTAAGTGCCTCGGTAACCCTGTTTCCTCTGACGGCGTCAATAAATTGCTTAACAACATTGGAACTGGCCATGCCCAGATTTTGTTTCACACCGTCCATGGTAATTTCATTTTTGTAAGTAATCTGCTCAAAAATACTAAGGGCATCCCGTAAACTACCTTTGGCGTTGTGGGCAATAATTTTTAGAGCTTCCTCGTCGGTTTTAATCCCCTCTTCTTTGGCTACTTTTTTGAGAACATCGACAATCGGTTCGAGACCAATTCTATGAAAATCGAAACGCTGGCAACGAGAAATAATGGTGTCAAGAATTTTGTGTGGTTGGGTAGTGGCAAGAATAAAGTAAGTATTCTCCGGTGGCTCTTCCAGGGTTTTAAGTAAAGCGTTGAAGGCTGGTTTAGAAAGCATATGAATCTCATCGATGATGTAAATCTTTCTTTGTGCTCTGGTTGGTGAAAACTGTGCTTTGTCGATCAGATCACGAACATTGTCTACGCCGGTGTGGCTGGCGGCGTCCATTTCGATGAGATCGGTAAGTGATTCTTCCAATGCCGCCTTGCATATCTCACATTTATTACAAGGTGAACCTTTTTGAAGATTCTCACAGTTGACGGCACGGGCCAGAATTCTGGCCGTGGAAGTTTTACCGGTTCCTCGTGGTCCGGAAAAAAGGTAGGCATGTGAAATTTTGTTTTGCTGAACCGCATTTTTGAGAATATTTCGAATATGATCCTGACCAACAAGACTATCAAAAGTCATGGGACGGTACTTGCGATAAAGAGCTAGTCTGGACATAGGTTGTAGATTGTAGGTAGTAGGTTGTAGAGGGAATAATGTCAGTGCAAACATTCTACTGGTAAAACAGAGAATGTAAAAACTAAAAACTGGAATCTTTTACTGCGACCTAGTTGTGTCGTTGTCGAAAGGTATTACGCAAATTTCGGGCTTCTACGCTGGAAAGATCCAGATCGAAAGCGCGATCAGCGAAGATGAGAGCGCGATCCAGGTCGTTAGACGGATTATCCGGACGGGTGGCGAGAATGGCGGAGGCAAGTTTTACATACTGACGGGAAAGCCATTTTTTATCGTATTTGAGATGATCCCGATAAAAGCGTTTTTCGGCTTTATTAACAATAATATCTATTTCATAATACGGATTATCAATATATTTATAAGCTAGTTTGTCGTACCTCAGGTAGGGTCGACCGGTTCTGTATTTACGTTTGATCTCATAAAGATCATCCGTATCCGTAAAATAGCTTTTATACATGGTTTGATTGGGGCTAAGTCCTTTTGGTTTGTCTAAAAGCAGTTCAATAAGTCCTTCATAGCCCTTTCTATGATAAAGGTCGTTGTTAATAAGTTTTTCATATTCGGCTTGAGCACGATAAAAATCGGTAATTTCGTTCTCTTTTAGATATCTTTGATGATAAATCCGGGCTTTTAAATAACCTCCTTCTATTTCGTCTGAACTGCTTTTTTCTGCCACTCTGAGCGCCTGCTGATAGAATTTTTTAGATACTAAATATTCTACTCTTGTTTCCGTTAAAGAGGCAAAGGTTGCCGGAACCTGAAAACAGATTATGGCGACGATAAGAAAGCTAATAAGTTTTTTCATAGGGTTTTTCTGAGGACTGATTTTCTCATGTTTTTTATGATTTGTCAAGGATTATACCTCCCTCTTCTTTTCTTTATTTTTCTTGTTAGATCTTCGTAAACTCCCTCTAGGTTACTCATAACCTCATTATTCCAGTAACGAATAACTTTGATTCCATGCGAATTGAGGACACTGGTTCTTATCTCGTCATATTCCTTATTCTCAGCATGCTGATCTCCATCCACCTCTATGATTAACTTCAATTTTCTACAATAGAAGTCTGCAATATAGTTTTCTATGGGTTTTTGACAAAGGAATTTGTAACCAAAGAATTGCTTGTTTCGCAAAACTTCTACCCAGAGTCTCTTTTCTGCACATGTTGGATTTTTGCGATTCTTCCTGGCACGTTTTGTAAGATATTGATTGTAGGGAAACATGTAGTGATAGGTTGATAATGAGAGAATCAGTTTCACCCCCCTAACCCCCCTTCATAAGGGGGGAATAAAAAATGTTTCCCCCCTTTGAGAAGGGGGGACTAAGGGGGGTGAAACTAGCCCCTACTCCTCTCCCCTTCTCCGATACTGAAGAGCTTCGGCGATGTGCTCATATTTTACCTCTTTTTCACCGGAGAGATCGGCGATAGTGCGAGCAACTTTGAGAATACGATAATAACCGCGAGCGGAAAGATGAACCTTTTGGACAGCTTGTTCCAGAAGTAGATCTGATTTGCCGTCCAGAGGACAGATTTTGCGAATTATATTGGAAGACATTTCACTGTTTACGGTAATAGGGAGATTTTGAAAACGTTTTTGCTGAATTTTTCTGGCTTTTTCGATACGTTTTTGAATATCTTTGGACGATTCATTTTCACCGGGAGCTTGTAATTCACGAAAACTGACCGGTGAAACCGAACAGTAAAGATCGATCCGGTCTAAAAGGGGTCCGGAAAGTTTCTTTTGATAACGTTTGATGTTGTAGGGGCTACAAGTGCAGGTTTTAGTAGAACCTGAAACCTGATAATAACCGCAAGGGCAAGGATTCATAGCGGCGACAAGCGTAAACTGAGCGGGAAAGGAAAGGGTTCCCTGAGCACGACTAATGGTGATCTTGTAATCTTCCATCGGTTGGCGAAGAACTTCTAAAACGTTGGATGGAAATTCGGCAATCTCGTCGAGAAAAAGCACGCCCTTGTGGGCGAGTGAAATTTCGCCTGGACCGGGAATCTTACCACCGCCGACAATGGAGACGGCGGAAGCAGTGTGGTGCACGGTACGAAAAGGTCTCTCACGGATAAGTGGTTGATCTGCCGGAAGTAATCCGGCCAGGGAGTAGATCTTGGTCACCTTGAGTGATTCATCAAAAGTCAGACGGGGAAGAATGGATTTGAGGGCCCGAGCCATAAGCGTTTTACCCGAGCCGGGTGCTCCGTTCATGAGAATATTGTGCCCGCCGGCCGCGCTGATTTCCAGCGCTCTTTTGGCGTAGGCTTGCCCCTGAATATGAGCCATATCGAATTCGTTAGCCATCTCTTTTTTCTGATCAATTTTTGTAAGTTTAAGAGGTTGAATGTCGTTATAATCTTTTAGATACATGACCATCTCTCCCAGATTTTTGACAGGATAAATTTCTATCCCTTCGATCAGAGCCGCTTCTTTGGCATTCACCTCGGGTACGAAAGCCTTTTTAAAATTCATTTTCTTGGCGCAAGAAATGAGCGAAAGAATACCGGAAACATGGCGGAGATCGCCATTGAGTGCCAGTTCGCCAATACATAAGGCGCCTTCTAATTTTTTCAAACTTATTTGACGACCAAAAGCCGCCATCACCCCCAGGGCGATGGGGAAATCGAAACTGGGACCGGCCTTGCGCAGATCGGCCGGTGCCAGATTAACGGAAACACGAGTATAGGGAAACTTGCCACAATTTTTTACGGCACTTCGAACTCGCTCGCGTGCCTCCTGAACGGCAGTGTCCCCCAACCCAACCACAATAAACTTTGGCAGGCCGGGGCTGACGAAGACTTCAACATCAATTTTTTCCGCGTCGAGTCCGACGGGAGCGATGGACTGTAGACTAGAAAGCATACTAATTTTTAAATTTTTAAATTTTTGAAATAAATCTTAATTTCTACTATCACAGTTTCTACTAATTTTTGAAAAAATAAGTGTTAACTCATGAGCTTCTTTCCATAATTTTCGACAGGCATCGGTTTTTTTATTATTAGAAACGGAAAGCATCCTAAGCCAGTGTTTAGACTCATTAGCTTCTTTCTTACTAAGAATAATCTTATTTCTAAAGTCTCTCTTTGAAGCCGCTTGATTTGCCTCCATATAGTTAGCTCCCACACTGGTAGCTGAACGAACAAGCTGAGAGATCATCGGTCTGCTAATTTGATCTT
>DAOVYC010000113.1 GCA_030635805.1 bacterium
AGCAATTCCTGTCTGATAATTCTTGATCCAAAATTCTTCATTTAAATGGAAACGGCCTGCAGAGTTGTTCCATCGGAAAGCCGAATATTTTTTATATTTGAGATTTAATTTTCTATTCCCCAGGGAATAGAGGTCTACAGTACTTCGCACAATATATCTTGTACGAAGTAAGCTACAATGGCTTTAAATAAAGACCCTCTAATTCTTAGACTGTTTTTTCGTATTTTTTTATGTATTTATTAAACAAAATACATTATTTTACATACGTATAACATATTTTTACCCCTTCCCTCATTTTACTTCTAAAAAACATTCTCCAAATCCAGTCAATAATAGTTAATAATTAATAAATTATAACTAATAAAGTATGATCATCGTTAATTTCAAAGCCTATCAGTCCGCAATCGGTGAAAAAGCTGTTGAACTAGCCAAAATTCACGATAAAGTCGCTCAGGAAACCGGCGTTCAAATCATCGTTGCGGTTCAGCCCGCAGATATTTATCGGGTTGTGCAAGCCGTTTCCATTCCCGTTTATGCCCAACATGTCGACTCAGTCGAATACGGATCCAGCACCGGTTGGATCTTACCCGAGACCATCATGGAGGCCGGAGCCACGGGAACTCTGCTGAATCACTCGGAACACCGCTTCCAAAGCCATGAAAATCTCAAAAACGTCATAAATCGCCTTAAAAACGATTTAAATCTGAAAACGATAGTATGTGCTGAATCAGACGATGAAGGAGCTGAAATAGCTGAAAAAATGAGTCCTGATTTCATTGCTATTGAACCACCGGAATTAATTGGTGGTGACATCTCTATTTCAACTTCTCAGCCGGAACTTATTAAAAATTCAGTAAGTAAAATCGGCAACAATGTTCTTGTTGGTGCCGGTGTAAAAAATTCACAAGATATCAAAATCGCTCTCGAACTCGGAGCCAAAGGCGTCCTCCTTGCCAGTGGTATCACCAAGGCCGGTGATCCGGAATCCATTCTCAAAGATTTGGCCTCCGCCTACAACTAGAATTTTGTAATCTTGAATCTTGTAATTTTACATGTAATTCGTAATTCATAATTTAAGAAAAATGGAAATCAAGCTCAACAAACGCATCAATCTTTCTGATTATCAACAGGAATACATCACCAGGAAAATCGAATACATAAAGAAAATCGCCAAACGTGGCGATGACGAATCTTCCAGAGCCTACGTTAACATCGACTACGTTCAACATAAAAATCCATCAGAAAATATCGGCATCAAAATAAAAATAGTGACCCCCGGAAACAGTTTCCATGCCGAAGATTTTGGTGTAACCATTGAGGAAGTTATCGATAAACTGGAATCAAAACTTACCAATCAAATTGAGCACAGTAAGAAATAAATTCTTATGTTCCAACTCGCTCTCGCCTTCACTCCGGCTCTTTTCCTCACCTACCTGATTCGGTTCGATCTTTTTGGTTTACCAACAAACATACTCGAACTTTATACGGGAATCCTATTCATTTGGTTTCTCCTTAAGAATCTCAAGCATCTTAAGCATCTTACAGTTCCTACAAATCCCAAAATCAAGACAGCATTATTACTGTTCATAATTGCTACAACCCTTGCACTCATCATCACCCTCACTCGCCTTCCGGGCGAGTTTATTAAGGTTCCCCTCGGTATCTGGAAAGGCTGGGTCATCGCCCCCATCATCATGTTCATCATGATGATCGGTACCTTTAAA
This sequence comes from bacterium, assembly GCA_030635805.1. GTDB lineage: Bacteria > Patescibacteriota > Gracilibacteria > JAUYGZ01 > DAOVYC01 > DAOVYC01. Next base: position 1,725 of record DAOVYC010000113.1, read on the forward strand.
ACCAAAAAAGATTTGGAATTTCTTATTAGCGTCTTCATCTATTCCGCGGGGATCTATGCTTTATTTGCTTGCTTTGAATATTTTACCGATCTTCTTCCCGGTCCCGCTAGAACCTATGACAATCGCCTCGTCTGGCCCTACTTTGACTCCGCCACTTTTCAGGGCTCCAGCGGAAATTACCCCGCTCTTTTTCTTGGCCCCGCCCTCATTCTCGCCTTTCAAAAACTCACCAATAACATCCGTTCCCATTCTGGAATCTCAAAACTATTTCCTTCCGCTCCTCCCACTCCTTCCGCTCTTTCCGCTCCTAAATTAATAAATTCGCATCCCATTTCCTCCATCCTAAGCATCCCCAGCGTCTCACAGATCCTACCTATCCTACTTATGGCTTTTGCCATATTTCTCACCAAATCCTTCGCCGCCTGGCTCGCCATCATCGTCACTCTCACTTTTGGATTTTTCCTTCAAATCCGTTCCAAGAAAAAATGGTTCATTCCCCTTATTTCCATCATTATCATCGGAATCATTGGAGTAACTCAGATCGGCACAGAAAAATTTCAGTACGCTCTAAAAACCACCGGCGACTCTTCCACTGCCGAACGAATTCGAACCTACCAGACATCAATCGGCATGATTCAGGCTGACCCGCTCTTTGGTACCGGCCTTGGACAATTTCAAAGACAATTTGAAACCCAGGCTCCGGAAATTCTCGACAGAGAGATTACCCGTAAAGAAATTAACCACGCTCTTCACGCCCACAATCTTTTTCTCATGATCTACCTCTCCTTCGGTCTTTTCGGCTTTCTCGCCTTTCTATATCTTTTGTATGTTTTGTTTACTAAAAATTCTTTTCCGTATGCTATTTTCCTCTCTATGCCTCTTGTTTATATTTTAGTTCACGGACTTTTTGACGTCCCTTATTTTAAAAATGATCTAGCCTATGAATTCTGGCTTTTGGCAAGTTTTATTGCCATTAGTAAACAAATTCCTCATTCCATTAAAGTCACCATAATAAAAGGCATGGGATTAGCTACTAAACTTGGCTTCCCTACCGTGAATCTAAAATTTACGAATCCGACTCCCCTGCCCCACGGCGTCTATTGTGCTTCCATTTCTTCCAAAAACGAAACTCAACACGGCGTTTTTGGCTTTGGTAAGCGCTTAACTCAAGATATCGACGAAGAAACTTGCGAAATTCACCTCCTGGATTCAGACGGGTTCAGTGAACCGGAAGGCCTTCTCCATCTCGGCCCAAAAATCCGTAACTGGAAAAAATTCAAGAATATTTATCAGCTACAGAAAGCTATAAAATCAGATATTAAGAAAACCAGAAAACTTGCAAAATGGTCTTTTATTTGACATAATCAACACATACTCAACTTTTCATGAATATAAACACCCTTCTCGAAGAGGCTCCAAGACAGGACCATCTTGATACTGAAATCATCAGTAAAGCACTCCGGATGGCCAAAAGAATTCACAAAGGACAAAAGAGAAAATCAGGTGAAGATTATATTATTCACCCCTATGAGGTAGCCAAAATACTGGTAAAAATTGACGCCGACGAAGACCTTATCTGCGCCGCCCTTCTCCACGACGTAATTGAAGAAGGAAAAGATGAAGAAAAAATATCAGAAGAAATAATTAATA
>DAOVYC010000045.1 GCA_030635805.1 bacterium
ATAAAGAAAGAAAAGAATATATGGGGAGGTGGCCGGGACTGGATAGTGATATAATGCAGGTGCTCTTCGAAGTAGAAAATTCATAAAATTTTCTATTTCTCGAATTTTTGAATTTTTATAATTTTTGAAATAAATCCTAATTTTTAATTTATGGGGAAAGAATTTCTTTCAGACAGGGTTCGGAGTATCACATCGAGTGCAACGTTGGCGATGAATGCCAAGGCCTTGGAGCTTAAGCGACAAGGAATTGATGTGATTTCATTTAGTGTGGGGGAATCGGACTTCGATTCTCCGGATTCAGCAAAGAGGGCGGCGATTGAGGCGATTGAGGGAAACTTTAATCGTTATACTCCGGTAAGAGGTATTCCGGAATTACTGGAAGCGATTCAGATAAAATTTAAAAGAGAGAATGATCTTGAATTTGAATTAGACGAGATAATGACCTCCAATGGAGGTAAGCAGATTTTATACACATTATTTCAGGCGATTCTTGATCCGGGAGATGAAGTGATGGTGCCAACACCTTTTTGGGTGAGCTATGATGAAGAGATAAAATTGGCCGGCGGTGTTCCAATCCCCATAAAGACCGATGAAACCTTTAAATTAAAGGCTTCAGATCTTGATGGTTGTTTTACAGATAAAACAAAGGCAATTCTTCTTAATAGTCCGAATAATCCTACAGGAGCAGTGATTGAATGGGAGGAACTAGAGAAGATTGCAGAAATATGTCTAAAAAAAGATATTTTGATTATTAGTGATGATGTCTATGAGCATTTTGTGTATGATGGGAAATCTTTTCGTTCTATTGCGACAATTTCGGAAGAAGTTAAAAATAAGACATTTATTGTGAATGCGATATCCAAGACCTATGGAATGGCCGGTTGGCGACTTGGTTATGCGGCGGGTTCAAAAGATGTTATTAAGGCAATGGCCAGTTTTCAGAGTCATGCGGCGTCTAATCCATGTTGTATAGCTCAAAAGGCGGCGGTAGGGGCTCTGATCGGATCTCAGGATTCAGTAACTGCTCAACGCGAGGCTTTTGATGAGCGACGTAATTTTATTTACAATGAATTAAACTCAATTAAAGGAATAAAATATAAAAATAAGCCGGAAGGAGCTTTTTATGTTTTTCCGGATGTTTCAGGTCTTTATACTGATGAGATTAGTGATTCATTAAAGTTTTCCGAGTATCTTTTGACCAAAGCACACATTGCTGTTGCTCCGGGAAGTGCTTTTGGGGGTGCGGATGAATACATTCGTATTTCCTACGCGACGTCTATGGAAAATATTAAAGAGGGGATGAGAAGGTTTAAAGAAGCAGTAACTTCTTTGTAGGAGAAGAAGATACCTGAAAACCTATTGATTCAGTAATGCCTATCTGATAGCATTCGGGCGTCTTGTATTTATCTAGGAGCGGTAGTTCAGCTGGTTAGAACGCCTGCCTGTCACGCAGGAGGTCGCGGGTTCGAGTCCCGTCCGTTCCGCCATTTCAGAATGATTTTCTCTCTCGTACATATGGATAAAAAGAAGAATACACTACAATATCTCGTGGGGATACTCGTGGTTGTTGCTGTTGGATATGTTGTTCATCTGGGGGCAAGTGTTTTGATTCCCCTTTTTCTTGCTACATTTTTGGCTTATCTTAGTGATCCTTTTTATGTTCTTCTCTGTGAGAGATGGAGAGTGCCCAGGGCCATTTCTATCGTTATTATCCTGTTGTCTTTGATTGCGGTGGCGGTTGGATTGCAGAATATATTATTCGTAAATGTGCGTGAATTTTACCTGTCTTCCGATAAATATGTTCTTGCTTTAACGCAAGAAACCCAGAATCTTTTAGCATATGCCAAGAAGTACAATGTAAATATTGGGCTTAGTGAGATTTTATCCCAGATAGATGTAAAAAGTATTCTTCAGTTTGGTATTAATGTAATTCTCAAGTTTGCTTCTTTTACCCTCTTTATTTTACTTTTTACCGCTTTTATTCTCCTGGAGCGAGATGCCCTTACTCATAAACTGGAGACTCTCTCGAAACATGTGGGTCTAAAATCCGGGATAAAAAATATTCTTCGAAATATTAACAGGCAGATAAGACATTATATCGTTTGGAAAACGTTTATTAGTATAGCTACAGGGGTTACCTCTCTTATCGTTTTTATTTCGTTTGGATTGGATGCTCCATATCTTTGGGCGTTTATAATTTTTGTTTTTAATTATATTCCAGCTATTGGTTCTATCATTGCTTCTCTTTTTCCAATTATTCTCGTTTTACTTCAATATGGTTCGCCGGGATTAACATTTCTAATGATACTTTGCATGTTGGTTATCCAGGTGACTTTTGGAAACGCTATTGAACCTCGTTTATTGGGTAATAAATTAAATTTGAGTCCCCTGGTAGTTTTAATTTCTCTTCTTGTTTGGAATAAAATATGGGGAGTAGCCGGGATGTTTTTGGCGATACCAATAATGGCAACTATGAATATTATTTTGGCAAATATTCCAGCGCTTAGTAGTATTAGTTTACTGATGAGCAATAAGCCGAAAAGAAAAATTTTTAGAGGACATGAGATAAGAATTAGAGAATAGCGAAGTTCTTGATGATAAAGGGGTTTAACCTGTATATTGTTTGGGCTTATTTGTTATTAATAAAAAAACATGGCAATTTCTACCGCTGATTTTAAAATTGGAATGAACATTAAATATAACGGAGCTCCATATACTATCATAAAGTGTGAGTTTATGAATCCCGGGAAAGGAAGCGCGGTTTACAGGACTAAGTTGAGAGGAATTAAAACCGGCAAGGTTTTGGATGTGACCTTTAAGTCCGGAGAGAAGGTGGAAGAAGTGGATGTGCAAAATATAAAGATGCAATTTTTGTATAGGGACGGGGCATCTTATTTCTTTATGAATAATGAAAATTTTGAGCAAATTTCGATTGAAACGGATGTCTTAAATGAGAAAGGGAAATATTTAAAGGAGGGGGTAGATTTATATGTTTCCTTTTTAGAGGGACAAGCTTTCGATATTCAGCTTCCACCAAAAGTGTCTTTTAAAGTGGAGAGTACCATTCCCGGGGTGAAGGGGGATACGGCGACAGGGGGAACCAAGCCGGCGACTTTAGATAATGGAGTAGTGGTAAATGTGCCCTTGTTTGTTAGTGAGGGGGATGAAATTAGGATAAATACAGAGACGGGAGAATATGTGGAGAGGGTGCGAAAATAAGCTGATAAGCCAGTAAGCCAATAAGCCAGTAAGCTAATATGTCAAAAATTTATACCAAAACCGGTGATTCCGGGAAAACGTCTCTGAGTGGGTCTGCGAAGGTTTCGAAGGATGACCTGCGGATTGAAGTAATTGGCGAATTTGATGAAATTAGCTCTCATTTGGGAGTGGCGCTGAGTTTTGATGTTCCGGAGAAGGTTCGATTGAACCTTCAGCAAATTCAGAAGAGCATCTATAAATTAAGTTCTTCGGTGGCGGGATTTAAGGACTTTGATACTTTTGCCGTAGTGAATAGGCTAGAGAAGCAGATTGATCAATATTCCTCTGATTTACCGGAACTGAAGGAGTTTATTGCTCCGGGTGGTGTTTCAAGTGCTTCGCACGTTTATTTGGCACGGGCAGTATGCAGGCGGGCAGAGCGGAGATTGGTTTTGTTGACGAAAAAACATGAAGAGCTGAAAGATTTGGTGGTGTATGCGAACAGATTATCCGATCTTCTTTTCGTGATTGCGAGATATTTAAATTACCGGGAGGGGGTTTCGGAAATTGTTTTAAACAATATATGTACTTGATTATGAAAAAACGACTGATAATATTCGGTTCGACCGGGTCTATCGGAACGCAAACTCTTGATGTTGTTCGGAATTTTTTGAATGATTTTGAGATAGTTGGTTTGGCGGCGGGCAGAAATACAAAGCTTCTGGAAAAGCAAATTAAAGAGTTTGGTGCTGGAGAGTATTTCAGCTTAGATGATTCGTTCCGCACGCGATCAAGCTTGCTTGATCTGGTTCAAAATCTTGAATTTGATCTTCTGGTCGGTGGGGCAAGCGGAATTGATTCACTGGAATCTTTTCTTTATTGTTTTGAAAAAAAGATTCCGGTAGCCTTGGCGAACAAAGAAGTGGTGGTGTCTTTTGGTGAGAAGATTAAAGAGATTTGCGGAGGGGCACCGGCAGTTCTGGATAATCCTTTAGTTTTACCGGTAGACTCGGAACACTCAGGATTATTTCAATGCCTTCGCGGTGAGGATATTTTCTCTGTAAAGCGGGTAATTATTACCGCTTCCGGTGGAGCGCTAAGAGATTTGTCTGAAAAAGAAAAAGAAGCGGTTACTCCGGACCAGGTTCTTTCCCATCCCACCTGGAAGATGGGAAAGAAAGTTACAGTAGATTCAGCAACCTTGATGAATAAAGCCTTTGAAGTTATTGAAGCTCATTTTCTTTTTGGTATTCCATACGAAAAGATAGAAGTACGACTTCATCGAGAGAGCAGAGTTCATGCCATTGTTGAGTTCAACGATGGGCATTCAAAATTAGTGGTGTCTGAACCGGACATGCGATTACCTATCCAGTACGCTCTCTTTTTTCCAAAGAGAATAAAGATGGACGCTTCACCGTTTGATTATGATCAAGATCTCAGTTTTCAAAAGTTAGAAAAGGGGAGCTATCCCTGTTTTGATTTTGCTTTGGAAATTGCCAGAAAATATCCAAAAAAACTTGGTAACTTAGTTCAGAAAGATGAAGAGGTAGTAAACGAATTTTTGGATGGAAAAATTCGTTTTACAGAAATATTAAACAATCTAAAAAAATGTCTGTAACTTGTATCATTGTTGCGGCAGGAAAGGGAGAACGCTTTAGTGGTGATAAAATGTTTGCCAATCTTGGTGAAAAAACCGTTTTGGAACATGCTATTTTTAGATTTCAGGATCATCAAATGATTGATTCAATTATTGTGGTAACAAGTGAAGTAATGACAGATTCTGTACAAAAAATTTGCACAAGACATGATAAGGTTAAACACGTTATTCCCGGAGGTGAACACCGGGCGCAGTCGGTAAAAAATGGATTTGATAAGTGTGGTTCGACGGGCTCACCACCTTCGGATGGTGATTTGGTTTTGATTCACAACGGATCTAATCCGTTGGTGACAGAAGAAGAAATAACGAATGTTATTAAAGCGCTATCCGAATATCAAGTAGTCTCAGTCGCACACCTGGTTGCCGATACAATAAAGCGGGTTGATAAGAATGAGATTGTTTTGGAAACTATTAATCGTTCGGAGTTGCGGTTGATGCAAACTCCGCAGGGATTTCGCCGTGAGGTTCTAAAGAAATTTTATGACGAGATTGGCGTAGTAGAAATTACAGATGAACTTCAGCTGGCGGAACGAGCGGGTGAGAAAATAAAGATTGTTCCGGCTTCATATCAAAATTTTAAAATTACAACCCAAGAGGATCTTAAGCGAGCAACAGGAATTCTTACAGGATCTGAAGTACTTGTTGGTATCGGTGAGGACTCTCACCGATTTTCTGAAAATGGCGAATTGATTATTGGCGGGCTTACGGTTCCCGATCATCCGAAACTGGATGGTAACTCTGATGCAGATGTTGTCTATCATGCAATCTTTAATGCGATCTCTTCCGCTCTTGGCAGGGGATCTATCTCTACCGTGGCGGATGAGATGTGTCGCAAGGGGATTAAAGATTCTACAGAATATCTAAAAGTTCTCCTTCAGGATCTGAAGGATCGAAGACTAGTGGTAAACAATATTTCAACTTCCCTAGAGGGCGCTCGTCCAAAGATTGAACCAATCG
>DAOVYC010000047.1 GCA_030635805.1 bacterium
AATGTAAAACAAAGCAATATTCGAAGCGTAAAAGGTGCTTCTTATGATCCGATTAACCATCAGTTTATTGTAAATAAAACAATCTTTACTGAAGGAACAACTACTTTTAGTTACCGAGCAACTCTAACATCTAAGTCCAGAAATATTGTGGTTTACAACACCGCAGTACTAAGAGAAATAGTGTTCCCGGCCGGGGTATACGAGAGATCAGCCGACGCCCGACAAGGTTTGTCCGATCCGGCATACATACGGTTTGGTAGAGAAGAATCGAGCTCTATTGGTTCAACTTCTACCAACGTTTATGTTCCAACTGAAGTAAGTGCCGATAAGACAGAAGTGAAGGCCGGTGAAAGTGTAAACTACACCATCACAGTAAGAAATAATACTGATGTTGCTCTAACCGGAGTAGTAGTAAATGATAATTATAATGAAGGATTGGTAACTGTAAGCAACGCATCTGGAGCAAGTGATAACGGAACAGATGTTAGCTGGGCGGTAGGTACGGTAGAAGCAGGTGAAACACTTCAATTCACTTATACCGTAACTGTACGAGAAGACGCGGCCTACGCCGACACCATGCTTGAAAACAAGATACGTGTTTACACAGATCAGTATGATGATGAAGCAACCGCTTCTCTGGATATCCACGTAGCTCCCAAATACGCCGGATTCCTAGCCGGAGCACAACGATCGCTTCCGGCAACCGGTCTGGCTCTCCTTCCTGTAATCCTCGGATCATTTGGAATGGCGGTAGCAACACGAAGACGAAAGACAACGCTAGTTAAATAGATATTTGACCTTTCGGGTACAAGAAGAAAACCTCTCCCGCCTTAGGCGGGGGGGTTTTTGAATTTCTGACAGCTCCATGTATTTTTTTTCAGCACCGTAGAGACACCCCGATGGGGTGTCTGTATGTAAAAAATATGAAGCTCTGAAATACGGCAATCTCTAAATCAATAATATTTCCAAAACTTAAAATTGATCATTTGTCCCGCCTTTGCTAAGATCTTCAGGCAAGCTTGCTTGTGATATGGCGGGTGTAGCTCAGTTGGTTAGAGCGCAGGATTGTGGCTCCTGAGGCCGTGGGTTCGAAACCCATCACTCGCCCCATAATTGAATTTGCTACGAACAAGAAGAGAAGCGACGAAGTGAGTAGGAAAGATATTATGCCCTGAAATAGCGAATAAAATGAACTATTGAATGGGCGAGTTGTTATTATATTTTCTAATTTTTCAAATTATGACTGAAGAAACTAAGCAACAGAAAAAAACGGTAGATATTCCGCAGAATGTCCAGGTGGGACAGTATGCACATGACGCGCTGATTACGGTTACGCCGACCGATTTTGTCTTCACTTTCGTTCAGAACGAGCCTCTGGAACCGAGTAAGGCTCATGCGGTGGCGAGAGTGGTGATGGCACCGTCGACTGCCAAACGCATGAAAGAAGCGCTGGGAAAGCAGTTGGGTACGTATGAGGAAAAGATCTTGAAGACTTAATCTCCCCCTGGCATTCGCCAGTACCCTCTTTACTCAAGAGGGACGTTTGTTCTCTTGTTTCCCTCTTGAGTAAAGAGGGAGGAGCGATAGCGGAGGGAGATTTGAACTAGATTCTGGAATCGACGACCAGATCGGTAATTGGCATGACCGTCGTATCCCAGATACGAGGGTCTTTGTCGAGCTGAAGGGGGTCGACTTCAGCCACAAATTCTCCGCCATCGTAGAGTTTGTTCTTGATAAAGTCGTAGTGTTTTTTGAGAACAGAGTTTTTGGAGGCGATGGTACGAAGGGCTTCCGATTGAGAAACATAAGCGTTGAAAACTTCCGCGAAGTTTTCGAAAGAGTCGGTCATGGCGTAACGAGAGGGAAAATTTAGATCGTTATTTTTACTGATTCTCGTTTTATCATCGCTCCAATTCAAACCGTAGAACTCAATACTCGGGTCGTTAGCGTAAAGTGAAACGTGACCGTCTTTGAAGGCTGTTTTGGGATACGAAGAATTTCCTTTTAAATAGTTAATGTCGACTACGTGTCCTGATTCGTGAAGAAAAACGCTGATAAATTCCTTGGCTTTGTTACGCATACTGGCAACATCTTTAACAATCATCACTCCCCCGCCGGCCATACCACGACGCATATCGGAAGGATTACCGTACTGGATAATGATTTGCTCAAAGGCATCGAGCGCTTTTTGCGGTAAGGCGGAAATAATACGGGGAATAAGCAGGGCTTCATTTGAACCCAGTTGAATACGATTTTTTTTGGCGTCCTGAGCGGTAATGGTGAGATTTGGATATTTTGATTCGGTAACGACGATGCGCTGACTCGGCTCATAATTTTCCGGAGCCAGGCGAACAGCCTGAGCTAATTCTTCTTTTTTTTGTTGAGCAAGTTCCACCTTCTCTTGTCGATAAGCCCGCATGCTTTCTCTAATGTCGTCGTGTCGAAGAGTGCGTGATTCTTGAATATTTCCGTTTGTCTGAATATTTAAATAATCCCACCAGCCCTTCATGGCACTATGAGAAATCTCTTCTCCCGACTGTGAACCGGCAAAGAAGCCGTAAACGAAAGCGAGAATAGCAAGAATAATAACCTTTTTCTTCATAGGATTAATATACTGAAGACGGATTAAATACGCAAATTTCTAGGTTGTAGCTGGTAGGTCGTAGCTGGTAGGTCGTAGGCTGTAGTGGGAAGCAGGGAACAGGGAGAACAGGGAGCAGGGAACTGAAATCTTTAATCTTGTACCCGCAGGGCATTACATAATATTCCTATTCACTACGTTCATAGCAGTCTTATCTAATAATTTTGTAATCTTGAATTTAGAGGTTTACCATTGCTATTTCCCCTTTATTAAGCTAAAATAGGCCGACTATTTTTCACATGGATATATATAACATCGCCATAGTGGCTCACGTTGATCATGGAAAGACCACTTTGGTGGACGCTCTGCTAAAGGCAAGTGATTCTTATGATGCTCGGAAAGAACTTGAAGAAAGGGCAATGGATAGTAATGATCAAGAGAAAGAGAGAGGAATTACCATTTATTCTAAAAATGCCTCCATTACGACTAAGGGGGTGAAAATTAATATTGTTGATACCCCCGGACATGCGGACTTTGGATCGGAGGTAGAGCGTGTTTTGCGTACAGTGGATGCAGTGATACTTGTTGTTGATGCCTATGAAGGACCAATGCCCCAGACTAAATTTGTGTTACAAAAATCTTTAGAATTAGGTCATAAGGTGCTGGTAGTGGTAAATAAAATTGATAAACCGATGGCTCGTCCCAGCGAGGTAATTGATCTTACTTTTGATCTGTTTTCTAGTTTGGGCGCTTCTGGCGCCCAGCTTGATTTCCCGTATTTATACACAATAGCAAGAGAAGGAATTGCCATCTGTGAATTGGAAGATGAACGCAAGGATATTGGACCCTTGATCGATTTTTTAATTGAACATGTTCCAATGGCAGAGCGTAAAATTGATGAAATTTTCCGAATGCAACCGGCTACGCTCGGATATGATAATTATTTGGGGCGTTTGGCAATTGGTCGTGTATACGAAGGTTCTCTTAAAATCAATCAGGCGGTAACCATTTTGACTCTCGAAGGAAAAAAGCGCGAAGGAAAAATTTCCAAGCTTTTTAGTTTTGAAGGAATGGAGCGTAAAGAAGTGGATCAAGTAGAGGCAGGAGATATTGTAATGGTGGCCGGTTTGCCGAACATTTATGTGGGAGAAACTATCACGAGTGATGCCAGTGCTGATCCTTTGCCAGCAATTAAAGTTGACCCGCCGGCTTTGGCAATTGAATTTATGGTCAATGATTCCCCTTTCGCGGGACGTGAAGGTAAGTTAGTTACCAGTCGGCATATTCGAGATCGTTTAGAAAAGGAGCTCGAAACTAATGTGGGTTTGAAAATCGAACTTCAAGAAAGTAGTGATAGTATGAAAGTTTACGGGAGAGGAGAAATGCATATTGCCGTACTAATTGAAACTATGCGTCGCGAAGGTTTTGAACTGCAGATTTCACAACCGGAAGTAATTATGCAAGAGATTGATGGTCAGAAACATGAACCCCTGGAAAATGCCATGGTCAATGTTCCCGACGAAATGTCGGGAGCGGTGATTCAAGCTTTGGGTAAACGTAAGGGAATAATGAAAAATATGGAAAGCAAAAATGGGCATACTTTTTTGGAATTTGAAATACCAACAAGAGGACTACTCGGTTTTCGGTCTCATTTTTTGATTATGACAAAAGGAGAAGGAACCCTTTATCATGCTTTTGGTCGTTTTGTTCCTTATTTGGGAGCTATTTCCAAGCGTAGCGTAGGCTCCATGATTTCCGGTGAAAACGGAGTGACAATGGCCTATTCATTATGGAAATTACAGGAACGAGGACCTTTGTTCGTTGGAGCGAGTACGAAGGTTTATGAAGGCATGATTATTGGCGAACATAATCAAGGAGGTGACCTTGTGGTTAATCCTTGTAAGAATAAAAAGCTTACAAATGTCCGATCTTCCGGTTCAGATGAAGCTCTCTATCTTACGCCCATCAACCCCATAACACTCGAGAAAGCCATTGAATATATTGGTGCTAATGAGTATGCGGAAATTACTCCGACTCGGGTGCGTTTACGTAAAAAATATCTCACAGAAACAGATCGAAAACGCGCAAAATAATTTATTATGTACCCATGAACAATCCACCTACAACTTTTTATGGACTGGGCATTGCTCCAGATCTTTTGAAACGCCTTGAGGCGTTAAAATTTATAAAGCCAACACCTATCCAATATAAAGCTATCCCGACAGGGATTAAGGGGGAAGATTTAATTGGCATTGCCCAGACTGGAACGGGAAAAACTTTGGCTTTTTCCATCCCTATGATTCAACGTCTGTCGGCAACCAGGCGCCAGGGGCTAATTCTTTGCCCTACTCGCGAGCTAGCCTTGCAAGTGGATGAAATCCTAAAAAAAGTAGGGGCTAAATTTGGCCTGAAGACAGTGGTGATTATTGGTGGAACTGATATTGGCCGACAGGTAAGAGCCCTGAGGGCGGGAGCTAATGTGGTCGTAGCCACACCCGGCCGACTAATTGATCACCTACAAAAACAAACAGTATCACTTTCTGAAGTAGGAGTGTTGGTGCTGGATGAAGCGGATCGTATGCTAGATATGGGCTTTGAACCACAAATTAAACAAATTCTTTCGACATTACCGAATAAACGACAAACAATGTTATTTTCCGCCACGATGCCAGCTAAGATTGCCGAAATTGCTCGAAAATATATGGCTAAACCCCTACGTGTGGAGGTGGCTCCTTCGGGTACTACTGCTGAGCAAATTGAACAGGAATTGTTTGTTGTCCCGCGTTATCAAAAAATGGCTCTTTTGGAACAGTTGCTTTCGGAATATCATGGTACAGTGCTGATTTTTAGTCGCACGAAACACGGTGCTAAAAAAATTACCCGCGTTATCAAGAGTATTGGTCACACAGCCGCAGAAATACATTCCAACCGTTCTCTTGGTCAGCGACGTCAGGCGCTTGATGGATTCAAATCCGGTCGCTACCGAGTATTGGTGGCTACGGATATTGCTTCCCGAGGAATTGATGTGACGGATATTGAATTGGTAATCAACTATGATCTTCCCGAAAATTCGGAAGATTATGTGCACCGGGTGGGAAGAACGGGTCGAGCGGGAAATGCGGGAAAAGCCATCTCCTTTGCCTGTCCGGAACA
>DAOVYC010000033.1 GCA_030635805.1 bacterium
AAGAAGTACAAAAGAATCCGGAACGATCCCTCCTCCCAACACTCGATCAAACTCGCCAACTCCAGTTATAATTCGATCATTATTTACATTTTTTCTAAGATCCAAATTGATCACTTCCTTAGCGTTTGCCTCTATCTGATCATAGGTTTTTTTATCCACCGCATCCTCCTCAAACGTATTCCACCCATTACAGCTTGGACATTTTCCAAGCCATTTATGGCTTGTCTCTCCACAACTCGTGCAAACGTAGATCGTCTTAATTGCTACCATCTTAATTTTTAATTCTAAATGTGTCCGACATGCTCCAGCACCCTCCCGTCCTTCAAATTCATAAATCTTTTCTGACGATTCTCAAAATGATGAATAATATCCTGATTATGAGTGGTTAGAAATACCGTTGTTCCATTCATATTTATATCTTGTAAAAGCTTGATAATACTTTTTATGTTCTCCCGATCCAGATTTCCGGTTGGCTCATCCGCAATCAAGATAGCGGGATTATGTGCCAAGGCTCTGGCTATCGCCGCGCGCTGTTTCTCACCACCGGAAAGCTCCTTCGGAAACGAATTTTTATGATCTATCATCCCAACTTTTGCCAACACCTCTTCCACTTTCTCATCTATCTTTCTTCTTGGCTTTTCGCACACTTCCAGTACAAAAGCTATATTTTCCCCTACGGTTTTATAAGGTAAAAGCTGAAAATCCTGAAAAACTACACCCACATTTCTTCTCATCAACTGCAAAGCATCCTGCTTTAAAAGTGCTAAAGGCTGACCATCTATATACACATTTCCACTGGTCGGTTCCGCTTTTCCAATTATTATCTGTGCCAGCGTTGTCTTTCCACTTCCCGAGGGACCGGTAAGTATTATAAATTCACCCTTCTCAATTTTAAAAGAAATATCTTTCAAAACTTCATGATCGTTAAATTTTTTCGAAATGTTCTGAAAAACCAGCATATTTAATATTTTATTTTTAAGATTTTTCAATGTGCCATCTCGTGGCACATTGATACTGATGTCCCGCATTCAAAATCTTCGCTTCCCCAAACTGCGGACCAATAATCTGTAATCCAACCGGTAACTTATTCTTATCAAACCCGCAGGGTACGCTCACTCCGCACAATCCGGCCAGAGAAGATGCTACCGTAAAAATATCAGATAAATACATCTTAAGCGGATCTTCTGAATTTTCGCCAATGTCAAAAGCAGTGGTAGGGGAGGTGGGGGCGAGAATCAAATCCACCTCCTTAAAAGCTTTTTCAAAATCTTGTTTAATAAGTGTTCTCACTTTTTGCGCTTTCAAATAGTAGGCATCATAGTATCCGGAACTTAACGCATAAGTCCCAATCATTATTCTTCTCTTTACTTCATCACCAAAACCGTGGGACCGGTTTTTCATATAAAAATCTTGAAGCGAATCAGCTTTCTCCGCCGCTGGTCCAAAACGTACTCCGTCGTAGCGCGACATATTCGCGCTAATCTCGGAAGGAGCTATTATATAGTACACCGGCACCGCATACTTGGTATGCGGTAACGAGATTTCTTTGACCCTTACTCCCATTTTTTCAAATTCCTTTACCCCTGTTCTAACAGCCTTTTCCACTTCATCACCTATTCCTTCTATAAAATATTCCTTCGGGACTCCTATTGTCATTCCTTTCAAATCTTTATTCAAATTTTTTACATAATCACCGGCTTTAACCTCCGGTGTAGTTGAGTCTTCCTTATCACGTCCGGCGATAATTTCCAAAATGTGGGCGGCATCTTCACAAGTTTTAGCCAAAGGTCCTATGGTATCAAGTGAACTTGCCATCGGCATCACTCCGCTTCTGGAAACTCGTCCATACGTTACCTTCAGCCCTGTGCAGCCGCAAAAGGATGCGGGTTGCCGGATACTCCCTCCCGTATCTGTTCCCATGGCAAAAGTACACATATTCGCACTTACCGCTACCGCTGATCCACCGGAAGAGCCTCCCGCCACCCTTTTTTTATCCCAAAGATTCTTTGTCACTCCAAAAGCAGAATTTTCCGTAGAAGCTCCCATCGTAAACTCGTCTGTATTTGTGTGTCCCACAAAGACAACTCCGGCTTCACGTAACTTCGCAACGGAAGTCGCGTCATATGGTGGTTTAAATCCCTTCAAAATATTCGAGCACGCGGTTGTTTCCACTCCCTTCTCGCAAAAAACATCCTTCAGTCCGCAAACAACTCCCGTCAACACTCCGGCCCTCCCGTCAGAAATCTTCTCATCCGCTTCCTTCGCCTGCTCCAAAGCCGATTCTTCATTCACCGAAACAAAAGCATTCAAATCAGAATTAGCCTTCTTAATCTTCTCCAAACAGGCCTTCGTCAACTCCACACTGGAAATCTCCTTTTTCGCGAGTTTCTCATGTGCTTCTGCTAATGTTATTTCGCTAATACTCATATTAAGCTGTAAGCTAGTAAGCAGTAAGAATTAAGCTCTAGTAAGTCAGAATTCATAGTTGCTGGAGCTTATCGCTTACCAGCTTACTGCTTACTGCTTGTTTTAAGTAAAACTAGAATGTACTCGAATCTGTCCTCTAACTTTCGGTAAATCTGAACAATCCAAAAGCTCCTTCGAATGAGGACAGTTCACTTCATCATCACCTTCCGTCACATTGGTCAATCCCGTCACTTGTGAAGTTGGCTCCGTTCCCTCCGTATCCACCTCGTTCAAAATATCAATATATTCCAAAATACTACTCAACTGGCCAGCAAACTTCTTCACTTCTCCTTCATTTAAATCAAGCTTTGCTAGCTTGGCGATATGTTTTACTTGTTCTTCAGAAAGCATTTTATTTATTTAAAATAAAAAATGATTTTTTTCCTTTTTCCTTTTCACTTTTTCCTTTTTTTACGAACGTAGTATACTTCAATAAATAAAATTTTGTAATCTTGTAATCTTATAATCTTGTAATCTTGTAATTAAGATGTCTCTTCTCTCCAAAATCTCCTTCATCTTCTTCACCCTTTCCGGTGCCATATTTTTCACCGGTAGCTTTCTCGTTTTCAAAGGATCTACATCCTATTATGCCTTTTTAGTCAACAATATCTTTGATCTCCCTTTCTTTGTCTTTGGCATAATTTTTCTCTTTTCCCGCCTCCACGATCTCCTCAGGAAATATAAAAAAAATTCATACTTATTAAATTTCTTGCTTGCATTTTTCGCAACTTTATCTATCGTGGCACTGATCTATCTCAATATTGGGGTTGCTGACATGTAGTTTTTCCAGAATTTTCCCTACAAGCTACCAGCTACCAGCTACAACCTAAAATTATGACAAAAAATTTAGTAATAGTGGAGTCTCCAGCAAAAGCTAAAACTATTCAAAAATTTCTTGGAAAAGATTACACAATAAAGGCTTCTATGGGTCATGTTCGTGATCTTCCTGATAAAAAAGATACTCTCACCGCCACCCAAAAAAAACTTTCTTATGTCAAGCTTGGTATAGATGTAGAACACGACTTCAAACCACTCTACGTTATTAAATCAGACAAAAAGAAAGTTATTTCAGAACTCAAAAAAGAGCTCGACGATGACACTGTCGTTTGGATCGCAACTGATGAAGACCGCGAAGGGGAAGCCATCGGCTGGCATCTTGTTCAGGCCCTCAAACTTACCAATAAGCCCATCAAGCGTATTGTTTTTCACGAAATTACAAAAACGGCAATCACTAATGCCCTGGAGAATCCCAGGGAAATAAACAAAGCCTTAGTTGATGCTCAACAGGCCAGGCGTGTCCTCGACCGTCTTGTAGGTTTCGAACTTTCTCCCTTATTATGGAAAAAGGTTCGTTACGGTTTATCCGCCGGTCGGGTTCAAAGTGTGGCTGTTCGTCTCGTTGTCGAACGCGAACGTCTTATTCAGAATTTCGATCCAGAAGAATTCTGGAAAATTAAAGCTCATTTTACAGATCCCACACTTGAGGCGGATCTTGTAAAAATTGAAGGTAAAAAAATTGACAATAAGCAATTCAAAATAGAAAACGGTGAACAGGCTACAGCCATTGTTGAAGCACTCAAAAAAACCACCTATCGGGTTTCCAATATCGAAAAAAAGGAGGTCAAAAGCCATCCGGCCGCTCCGTTTATCACCTCCACTCTTCAGCAGGAAGCATCCGGCAAGCTCGGATTTTCCGTAAAACAAACCATGATGATCGCCCAGCAACTTTACGAAGGGAATTTCAAAAAAATTCCCCAGGTGGACGGCGGTCTCATAACTTACATGAGAACCGATTCCGTGAATCTGGCCGATGTCGCCCTGCAAGCCGCTCGTGAGGTAGTGATCGAAGAATACGGTCCCGGTTTTGCTCTGGATGCTCCTCGTAAATACAAGACTAAATCCAAAGGAGCCCAAGAAGCCCACGAAGCTATTCGTCCCACCAATCTTAATGTTCGTCCGATTGACGTGAAAGCTTATCTGGATCCCAAGCTTTACAAACTCTACAACATCATCTGGCAACGCACTATTGCCTGCCAAATGAAAGAGGCTCTGCTCGAAAATACGGTTATCGAAATCGACGCCAAAACCGTCAATGGCGAAGAAAAAACTTACACTTTCGGAGCCGAAGGTAAAGTCATCAAATTTCCCGGATACATGAAAGTTTACAGCGAAGGTACGGACGATCCTGAAGGAGCTCTCGCTTCCAAAGAATGCATTCTTCCCGATGTGCATAAAAATCAACAACTTCATTTCAAGGAACTTACTTCAGAACAGTGTTTTACCAAACCACCTGCTCGCTTTACAGAAGCGAGCCTGGTCAAGAAACTGGAGTCAGAAGGTATCGGTCGACCGTCTACTTACGCTCCGACTATTTCCACTATTCAATCTCGCGGTTACATTGAAAAAATCGAGAAAAAACTTCACGCTACCGATCTCGCTCTTGTTGTCACCGACTTCTTGGTTAAACATTTTCAAGACATCATGGAATACAAGTTCACTGCCAAAGTTGAGGAAGATCTGGACAAAATTGCCGACGGAGAAGATCAATGGGTACCCATGATCAAAAAATTCTATACAGAATTTCATGGTGAAATAGAGAAAAAAGCCGATGAGGTGAAAAAGGGTGATATCGAAAAAGAACGTCTCCTTGGTGAAGATCCGGAAACGGGTAAAAAAGTCCTCGTCTTACGCGGACGGTTTGGACCTTTCGTCCAGCTTGGACAATTTACCGCAGAAGAACTCAAAGACAAAGAGCTTAAACCCAAACGTTCTTCGCTTCTCAAAAACATGCTTTTCGAAACCATTACTCTTGAAGAAGGACTCAAGCTTCTCGCCCTTCCGCGAGAACTCGGCCAGACCGAAGAAGGGGATGAGGTTGTCGTGAAAAGAGGTCCTTACGGAGCCTATCTGAAAGTCGGCACCGTCAACGTTTCTCTCCCCGACGAATTCGATCCTTATCTCGTTACTCTCGAACAAGTAAGACAAGTCATCATTGATGAAAAGGAGAAGAAAAAGAAACAGGCCGAGCCTCTCAAGGAACTCGGCAAAGATCCCAACAGTAAATCTCCAATTCTCATCAAAGAGGGAAAATTTGGTCCCTACCTCACCGATGGCACTACCAACGTTTCCATCAAAAAAAATCAGGATCCTCAAACAATCACTCACGACGAAGCAGTAGAATTACTGGAAAAAAAGAGGAAAGCACCCAAGAGGGGATGGGGGAGGAAAAGCTAGAAGTCTTTTCCTAATTCTTTATTCCTTCTTCTCCTTTCCTCCGAAACTATCCGGATTTACCACAAAAGCCTGAACACTGGAAATGCTTAGCATCTTTCCGGGAGCACTAAAATCACCGCTTCCCACTATCTGAAGTGGGTTTTTGTTCAAAAAATCCATCGCCTTCACTATTTTTTTATTCATTTCTTCCGATTTCTCCATCTCTCCAATCTTCCTGATAAACTCTTCTCTCAGTCCACTAGCTTTCTTAATCTCCGCCACACTTCCCGCCGGAAGACATTTTGGATTAAAAAGCACTTTGTTCAAACCCTGTTTAACACCGGAATTCGTAATCTCATTTTCCTCAAACATCGCAATCATCGCTTTTTGTTCCACGATATCACTGGCTATTTTTACAAAAGCTTCCGGATTATTCTTCCCGCTCCAACCCACAATTGCATTATTCTTATCCACATGAAAGCTGGCTCCAAAAGCCTTGGCAATCATGGAAAGAATATATAAAAACGGATTCGAACTTTTATCAATTTTATCCAAATCAAGGGTTTTTAAACCCGTTGTTTCTTCCAATCTTTTTAAAAGTCCGCCCAGATATTTCTTCTCTTCCTTTGCCTTCATTTCTTTTCCTGTATATTCCGGAAGCAAAGCAATCAGATTAGAATAATTAGTAACAGTCTCTTCCCATTTTTTCTCATCTCTTAGCTCATTTTTCGGATCATCAATAGCGTTTGCCATTGGCCCCAAAGCTTTGTCGGTTAAGTCACGAATACGTTTTTTCTGTTTATCATTCAGGCTATTTAAATCCTTCATATCTTTTCCCAGTTTTTCAAAATGTTTTCTCACATCATCGATTCGCTTATTCAAAGCGTTAAAATAATCTTCCTTCTCTTTCTCATCGGCGTCTTTAGCCGGCAATTTTAGACCAAAATTCTCAAGGGTCGTTAAATTTTTCCCATATTCTCCAATTTGCTTTTCAATTTTTGTATTTGACTCAAATTCCACCTTTTTTTCTTTAGCCTCCCTTTTCGAGATAATCCCTTTTATATCTTTTTCCATTTTTTCGAGTTCAGGAATTGCCCCCTTTAAGGATTCCCACAAATCACCAATGAAGTTAGCCGCGTCTACAGTCGTATCGACAATAGTTTTTCCGGCTTTTGTCGATGTATACCATTCGGCATATTTTTCGGCGATATTTTTTTCTTCTTTCGTTGCCTTATCGCTTTCTTGAATTTTTTTCATATGATCATCAACACCTTTCAAAGTACCTAACATTTTTTCCTTCTCTTTCATGCTTATTTTTTCCTTCTCA
Organism: bacterium; assembly: GCA_030635805.1. Lineage (GTDB taxonomy): Bacteria > Patescibacteriota > Gracilibacteria > JAUYGZ01 > DAOVYC01 > DAOVYC01. The sequence continues at coordinate 7,007 of DAOVYC010000033.1, forward strand.
GCCCCCGTTAAAAAATCCTTAATATCAATAAAAGCTCCCTTTAACCAATCAGCCACGTCTTCACCGGCCTCCTTAACAGCTTCATAACCTTCTTCGGCAACTGCTCCGGCTTTTTCAATAATATTATCTCCATCCAAAATATCTTCCAGTTTTTCAAGAGTATCCGTGCTAA
>DAOVYC010000066.1 GCA_030635805.1 bacterium
GATTATCTCTTTGGAAAGACCAAAAGAGCCACCGATGATAAAAGTGATGTTTTCGCCGAGGTCTTTGCGGCGTTCAAGGAATTCGGCAAAGCCGACGGAAGTGAACTGGTTTCCGTGTTCGTTCAGAGCCACGATTATTTCATTTTGTTCGTTATTTAAGAGCTTGAGGATTCGCTTGCCTTCTTTTTCCCGCGCCTCTTTAGCTCTCTCGTCAGGAACAGATTCCGGGTTTACGGTGTGGATATCCGGAGTTACGTATTTTTTTAATTGTGTTAAAAAATCCCGCTCAAGTTCAGAGAGAGCAGAATTTTTAAGTTTTCCGACCGTAATGATTCTAATTTTCATGTTTTTACATGAGAGATTCCAGTTTTTCTTTAATGGCATCTTTTTGCTGTAATCCCATCATTTCACCGGCGATTTCACCATTTTTAAAGATTTTTAGAGCGGGGATGCTCATTACTCCGTATTTTCCGGCGTGTTCATTGTTCTCGTCTATATTTACTTTTACAAACTTTGCTTTTCCCTCCATTTCTTTGGAAAGCTCTTCAATGGTAGGTACGAGAGCCTGACATGGACCGCACCAGTCAGCGTAGAAATCAACAAGAACGGGTATGTCTTTTATGTCGAGAACTTCAGTCTGGAATTGGTCGTCGGAAATAACTTTGGACATGGAATGAAAAATAAAAAGTAAAAAGGAAAAAGTAAAAATTACAAGATTTGAATTGGGCGACGGGAGTTAGTTTACAGTTTTAGACCAAGATCGCGCAACGCTTTTTTGAAGGAAGATAAAGCGTTTGAGGTTTCGTTTGGTGAAGCGTTGAAGTTGATTTCGTGAGCGATTTTGTTTCTGAGTTTGTGGGCGGACCAGAGGCTGTTGAGATCGGTAAAGAGATTTTGTGACTTCTTTAGTTTTTCACCAAGAGAGCCCTGGAACCCCTTTAGATAAAGGGCTTTATCAATAAGCTTGTCGGCGTTGATGATGGCCTGATTGGGAGTGCCGACGGCTTCCAGTTCGATTTGTTGCCAGTGGGTTCGAAAAATTTTCTGATCTTTTTCGGAGAATTTTCTTTTTCTGGATTTGAGGAAAACGAATACGACGAGGAGTATTGCGAGGAGAAGGATGATGACGATTAGGAATTCAGTCATTGGCTTAATTACAAGATTACAAAATTGAAGATTACAAAATTATCTGCCCTTGCTGCGCTTGTTTAACTTGTCCTCGATGACATCAGCGAGGAGTTCCTTGAGGGTTTCCAGATTATTTTTTCCCGCTTGTTCACCAAGTTGATTTCTGACATTATTCAGTTTAGCTTCGGCTTTTCGTGGTTGTTGAATATTTTCAATCTCAACAATATTTCCACTTTCATTGGTGATAGTAAGGATTCCAAAATTAAAAAGAGTGGCTTTGACTCCTTTAATTTCATAGATAACACTTTCTATAGACTCATATCCGATTCTCTGGGCCGATTTTTTGAAAAATCCGTCCCAATGAACATCGATAATACTTTCGTTAGTGAGAAGCCAGGCATCACTGTACCAGTCTGCAAAAGTATACAAGCTGGCTATAAGGCCAATTCCTATCCAGGCATAAAGACCGTAAGCGACAACGGAATCCGGTTGGAAAAAGAAAATAACAAGACTAAGGGGAACAAGCATTCCAAATACTGCTATTTCGAGCATTCGGCGCAGGATAACTATCCAATGACGATGCATGGTGTAGATGAGTTTTTCTCCATCATCCAAATACTGATGGAAGAATATTTTTTCGTAGAAATTCATTGGCAAGCAGTAAGTTAACATTGTGATTCTAACGCGAAAAGGAGCAGGAAACAATAGGGCAAAGTTTGTCTTCAAGAAATTAATATTGTTTGATAGTTCATCCTTAGGCTCCAATATAAATTTCTTTGCGACATCCTTCGTTTCGTGATCTTTCGACAAGCTCAGAATCACTTCACTTCGGAACACTTTGCTCGCTATTTTTTAATTTGCATGAACATAGGCTCTTGGGTAGAATGCTCCTGTCCCTCGTGCCGAGGTGGCGGAACTGGTAGACGCGCTGGTCTTAGGAACCAGTGCCTTCGGGCGTGGAGGTTCGAGTCCTCTCCTCGGCACCATTCGGCTCGCTCTCGCTCGCTCATGGTCTATGACCCTAGATAATCTGACGAGTCGAATGTCCTGAGCGAATGAACACAGTGAATGAAGTTGAAGGGCATCTCGCTCTCGCTCGCTCATGGTCTACGACCCTGATTTTTCTTCTTGTCGAATCTCTCTAAAATTCGCTATATTCAGGATGAGAGTATTTTTGAATTTAGATTCAGATGTATCCAATAATTATCAGTACACCGCATTCTTGTTCTGAAATTGCCGATCGTTCTTTGAGGAGGCGTTTTGCGTTGAAGAAAAGTCAAATTTGGAAATGCAGTGATCCTTACACTTCTCATTTGAAACATTTTACGTGTGCTTTGTATAAGCATAGATCTGTTTCGCATCGTCTGGTGTGTGATTTAAATCGTGCTCCGGAATATGACAAGGCTTTTAGAGCGCGTGATTTTTTTGGGCGACAGGCCTTCAAAGAAGGGCAGGGTTTTACCGATGATGAAAAGGAAGAACTACTTCGAAAGTACTGGTACCCATATCACAATAAAATAATTGAGAGTGTAAAAGTTTTAGATAAAGCGGGTTACAAGAAGATCCTTTTTGTGGACTACCACAACACTTCCGGTGATCATCCTATAACTCATAAGAAGGTGTATATGCCGAGTTTGATTCTTTCAAATCTTGGAACGCGGAATACCGGTCGAAGAAATTCGCGAAGACAATTAACATCTATTCCGGGAAAATATTTAACGGCGTTGAAAGAAGATGTTGAAAAGGATTTGGGAATTACGGTGGAAATAAATAATGTTTATTGGGGTGGGTATAATGTTTTCTGGTTTTCTCATGTTTTACGTCAAGATTTAGATATTAAGGCTAAACTTTATGCCTTGCAGATTGAATATAACCTGGATTTTGTGGTAAATCCGATAAGCGGGAGAATAGACAGGAAAGCGTTGGGGATTTTACAAAGAAGTTTGGATAGAGCGTTGGTAAAAGTTTATAAGGAACTGCACACGTAGAACTTGTAAATTGTAACTTGTAACATGTAACACGAAACATGTAACACGAAACAGGGAACAGGGAACACAAAACTGGGAACAGAAGACAGAAATCCAGGATGCAGTAAATAAGTTATTATGATTACTTTGTTTGTAAATACCGCTTTGAAGAAGACGCAGGTGGCGTTGTTTGAGGATAAAGAGTTGATTGGTAAGAAAAGATGGGAGGGTTGCTTTCATGAGTTTGATACTTTGTTACCAAAGGTTGATGAGCTTCTGGTTTCTGTGAAGCTCAAGATTTCCGATGTTGATCGTTGCGTGGTTTGTCATGGTCCGGGGGGTTTTACGAGTGTGCGTTTGGGGGTAAGTACGGTTAATGCTCTTTCGTTTTCGCTGGATATTCCGGTGGCGAAGATTTCTGTTTTTGAACTGCTTGCTTTTTTATGTGAAGGGCAGAAAGATTTTTGCGTGGCGATTAAGGCAAACCCTTCGGAGGTATATGTGCAGGGGTATGGGAAATGGGCTTCAGTTTTTCCGAAGGCGGTTTTGATTGGCAAGGAGAAGTTTGGATCACAGGTTGAAAGTGACTGTTTGTTGGTTGAAGATTATGAAGAGGGCTCTTTTTGTTTACCTTGGGATAAATTGGATTTTGAAAAAAAGACAGTTGAACCCTGGTATTATAAGGAAGCGAGGATTACTACTAAATGAAAAGGTGGTAGCTTGTAGGAGGTAGGGTGTAGTGGGAATTGGGAATTGGGAACTGGGAACAGGAAGCTGTAATAAATAATAATGGTGACTATTCCCTAGTGGCAAGTAATAGTAAAAGGCAAAATTAAAGCAACGTATATTGTAGAATAATTCAAATATATGAAAAGCTCTCTTTCTGGTTTTGTCTAATTTCTTCGTGTTACAATCCGTTCATGGAAATTACGGAAACAATCAAAGAAGGTTTCATTGCTGACAGAGCGACTGGGAAAATTGTTGATTTTCGTAAGCCTGAAGAAATTGTACGACAATCTTATGAAAAAGAACTTTTTGAGGATTACGATTATAAGTATGAGCAAATGGATATTGAGGTTTCTATCCAGCGAGGAGAAAAAAATTCACTCAAAAATAAATCAGAACGTGCGGATATAGTAGTTTATACCACAGTTGACAAAACTAAACGAGATCCACATAGAGATATTATCGGTATTGTAGAATTAAAGAGACCTACCAGAAAAGAAGGGGTTAAACAGTTGATGAGCTATATGTCTGCCACTTCTTGCTTATGGGGCGTTTGGACGAATGGAGAAGAAATAGAATATTTATACCGTGATCCAAAATCTGGCGAGATCAGACGTGATTACGTCTTTCAAATTCCAAAAAATGGAGAGAGATTTGAAGATATTGGACGAATTGCTAAGGATAAACTACCACCAAAAATGGCCGGAAGAAACAGAATAAGGAAAATACTTTTTTTACGGAAGAACAAGCTCATAAAAACCAGTAAAACAATTAATGCAATAGAAACCGTAAGCTTTATGTCTTTTTTAATCCGATTTGCATTTCCTACAGCTACAGCCGCCGCTCCATAATATTGAGCGTTTATTTCATGATTAAACTGAGTTTCAAGGCTATCTATTGTTCTATTAAGAACCTGAACCAGTTTTCCGTTCTTTTGAGTTTCTCCGGATGGAAAAGCCGATGTTACAAATATATTCAGGTTCTTTTTATCCTTGGTGAATATTCGGCTGTTGTATATTTCATAATTATCACCAATCTGGAATGTATTTAATTTTTCAAGAATAATAGGAGTGAAATGAAGCGGGTCTTTCAAAATAA
>DAOVYC010000161.1 GCA_030635805.1 bacterium
AAAAACGCCCTCTTTTTTAGGGGGCGTTTAAGTTTTTTGTTTTAGTTGCAATTCTTTTTACACGAAAATAACGTGTAAATAGCGGAAAGCCCAACAAGAATGTAGATAATCCACTCTACTTGTGGCCATGAGCCAGCAATGAGATTTATTACATTCCAATTGCTACCTGCGTACAAACCTACGCCAATAAGTCCCCAGTTGAGGGCACCTATAACCATAAGCCACCAGGCGAGCGTTCCGAGACCGCTTTTCTGCTTCATGGGAGAAGGATGAAGAGTAAATAATTTATACAAATACTAAAGCATAATGAAAGAAATTGCAAATATTTTAGGGCATACTTTAAGAAGAGTGGGGAGAATGGAATTTAGTATTAGGAAGACATGGAATCATTAAGTGTGTAAAATACATTCTGTAATATCTCTTGGGAACCAGATCTACACTTATTGAACCAATTAGATTTTTAGATTTAAGTTAAAAGCATCATGATTATTGTGATGAAAAAGAACGCTCCGCAGGATCAGATAGATCGTGTTTTGGAGGAAGTGAAAAAAGGTGAACTTAAACCAATGCTTCTTTCCGGTACGGAAAGAACCGTAATCGCCGTGATTGGCGATGAGCGGCTAACGGATATCAAGCATTTTCGTGCCCTTTTGGGGGTGGAGAATGTTATACCCATTCTCAAGCCGTATACATTGGTGGCGCGTGATACAAAAGAGAATAATACGGTGGTAAAAATCGCTCCGGGAATTTCTATTGGTGGAAAGAAAATTCATATTATTGCGGGACCTTGTTCAGTGGAAAGTTACGAAGTGCAGAAACAAACTGTTGATTTTGCCAAAAGGGTTGGATGCACTATTCAGCGCGGAGGGGCATTTAAACCCCGAACGTCTCCGTATGCTTTCCAGGGAATGGGAGAAGAGGGGTTGAAGATCATGGCAAAAGTTCGTGAGAAAACCGGTGTACCTGTTTGTACTGAAGTTACGGATCCACGCCTGGTGGAACTTGTAGATAAATATGCTGACATTCTTCAGATTGGAACTAAAAATATGCAAAATTATAGCCTTCTTAAGGAAGTTGGGAAGACGAAGAAACCGGTTTTACTGAAACGTGGATTTTCTGCCACAATAGATGAATTTTTGATGTCAGCGGAGTATATTATGAGCGAAGGTAATGAAAATGTAATTCTTTGTGAGCGCGGAATTCGAACGCATGAAACAACTACCCGAAATACTTTGGATATTAGCGCCGTACCGGTACTGAAGAAACTAAGTCATTTACCGGTAATTATTGATCCAAGTCATGCCGCCGGTAATCGTGACTACGTGGTAGCCCTCTCTAGGGCAGCTATCGCCGTTGGTGCGGACGGAATACTGGTGGAAGTTCATCCTGATCCGGAGGAAGCATCGTCCGATGCGGATCAAATAATAGATCTTGAAACACTTGACAAGTTGATGAGTGAATTGAAACCAATTGCGAAGGCAATTGGTAGAGAGCTTTAGTTTTAAACTTATTCTCGAACAAATTTTTTATTCAAATGATTGAAATTATCCCCACATCATCTTTTACAAAGACTATTGTTGAGGTTCCCGGTTCAAAATCTCTCACAAGCCGAGCTCTTATTCTTGCTTCGCTTTCCGAAGAGGAAGCTGTACTTCATAATGTTCTTTATTCCGATGATACTAAATATATGATGGAAGCACTGGGTGAAATTGGCGTAAAGATACATAGATTCGATCAAACCCTTGCCGTTGATGGGAAAATAGAACAATTTACAACCCCGTCAAATTCTCTCTATGTTGGCAATGCCGGTACGGCTATGAGATTTCTTACAGCACTTGCCACTCTTGTACCCGGCAATGTAACGCTCAAGGGTAATGAACGTATGCACAAAAGACCTATCAAGGATCTCGTTGACTCATTGAGACAGCTTGGAGCTGAAATTGATTATTTGGAAAATGAGGGTTTCCCTCCTTTAAGTGTAAAAGGATCTGAATTAAAGGGTAAAACCATTTCAATTCATGCTGATTTGAGCAGTCAATATCTCTCCGCTCTTCTTATGATTGCACCATGTATCGATCAGTTAACAACTATAGAAATTGAAGGAGGAATTACTTCGAAGCCGTATGTTGATATGACTATAAAATTAATGCGGGTATTCGGGGCAGAAGTGGAAAATTATGCTTTTCGATCTTTTGTTATAAAACCGGGTGGGTATCGAGCACAAACTTATGTCGTTGAAGGTGATGCTTCATCGGCGGGATATTATTGGGCGCTGGAATTTCTACACGACACCCCCATAACGGTAACAAATATCCCAAATAATTCTATTCAGGGTGATGTTGCTTTTAAGTTGCTCTTGGAACAAATGAGGGGACTTGTTCCGGATGAAATTGATATGAATGATATTCCGGATTGCATGCCTACTTTAGCGACAATTTTGGCTACAGTCCCTAAAAAAACCTGCATAAAGAATATCTTTAATCTTAAGATAAAGGAAACTGATCGACTTACGGCTATGGTAACCGAGCTTAGGAAAATCGGGGCCGAGATTACCGAGG
>DAOVYC010000035.1 GCA_030635805.1 bacterium
AAGAGAAAAAAACAATATATACTCATCTAAAAAAATCTCTCGAATTGTTAACTGATAGAAAAAAACCTGATTATAGAAATTCAATAAAAGAATCAATTAGTGCAATAGAAGCCATATGTAAAGATATTACAAAAGAGCCCAAGGCAACATTAGGATCTGCACTAAAAACGATTGAGAGTAAATCAGAAATTGAAATTCACAAAGCCCTCAAGAAATCATTCGAAAGTTTATACGGCTATACAAGTGACGCAGATGGCATCAGACATGCATTATTGGAAGAGGATAACCTAGAATTCGAAGATGCAAAATTAATGTTAGTAACATGTTCTGCTTTCATAAATTATCTACAGGTAAAACATTTAAAAATGTAGTTGTGCTCACCATGCTCCACACCCTCCCCTCACCCTCAACCCCCTCAAAACAATTTAAATTATTGCATAAATCCAATACATGCTACAATAACCCCCGTTCAATAACTCACATAATCATGGCTGGAATCACTTTAAAAAATATCGTTTGGAAGGAGGGAAAATATTATGTTTCTCAATGCTTAAACGTTGACGTATCAAGTTTTGGAGATACAAAAAAAGAAGCTATTGCAAATTTAAATGAGGCCATTGAACTTTATTTTGAAGATGTAAAAACACCCAAGGTTACAAAAGTAGAAAGACCGGAAATATCAACTTTTTCTTTTAAATATGCCTAGACTTTTTTCATCTAGGCAAATTATCAAAGTCCTTGAAAAAAAGGGCTTTATTTTTATTTCTCAAAAAGGCAGTCACTCTAAATATAGAACGAAGAGTAAGCCAAAACTCACAGTTATTGTTCCAATAAAGAGGAGAGAAATACCTTATGGAACTTTTAGATGTATATTGAGACAAGCTAATATTACCGAAAAAGAATTCAAAAAATAAACAGAGCACCTACTTGAAATAAGAAACGATTCAGGCTATCTTGAAACAAGATTTGAAAATAAAATTATGCTCCACACCATCTCCCCCATCGCCTTCTCCCTCGGACCTCTCGATATCAGATACTACAATCTTATGTATCTCCTGGGTCTTGCTCTCAGTTACATCTTTTTAAAGTACTTTCAAAAGAAAGATAAAAACTTTCCGTTAAAGAAAGATGAGATTATTGATTTTATTTTCTGGGCCTTCCTTGGAGTGATTATCGGCGGTCGACTTGGCGTCGCCTTTTTTTACAATCCCGGTTTTTATCTCGGGAACCCCCTCGAAATCCTGGCTATCTGGAAGGGGGGTATGAGTTTCCATGGCGGTCTCTTGGGTGTAATTATTACCAGTTATATTTATTGTAAAATTAAAAAGATTAATCTGCTTGTTCTGGGAGATTATTTGGTTATCCCCGCCGCTCTCGGATTGGTATTCGGAAGGATTGGAAATTTCTTGAACGGTGAACTCTGGGGCCGGGTTACCGATCTGAAAATCTGCGTCGACTACAGTCAAAACGAGTTCATCAAGAACTCGCCTCTGGGATGCCGACACCCATCTCAGATCTACGCCGCTATCAAGAATCTCGCCACATTCACAATCCTCTTCACCCTCTACCGAACACTAAAAAACAGAAAACCGGGAACTTTGTTGTTCACATTCCTTCTCTGTTACGGAGCTTTTCGCTTCCTCGTCGAATTCGTCCGCGAACCAAGCTGGATCTACTGGAACCTCACGGCCGGACAGTGGTTGTCTGTTCCGCTAGTTTTGATCGGCCTCATCGGCCTCGTTCAGATAAACAAAAGAACAAGCACCTCAACTGTCTGAACCGTGATTTATTTGATTAAAGGATGGGAAACAGATAAACCAGGGGCTCAAATCTCCCTCCGCTATCGCTCCCCCCTCTTTAATCAAGAGGGCAACTTGTGCTCCGCATGCTTTCCTGAAAACCAGAGAGCCCCTCATTAGATATTCAGAAATTACAAAAGGCCTGGGGTTTGGGGTGAACTCGCTTCTGAGTATGTGTAAATAGCACAACGTCAGCTAGAAGTTTAGTGAACCCCAATGGTTTTTTGGTTCTTTTTTGACACCAAAAAAGAACAAAGAATGCAGTTGGTTCCCAAAAGCTGGTCTCCAAAAGCTGGTCTCCAAAAAAAACAAGATAACACAGAACCTCTGAAGAAGAGTATTCAAAAAGTGTTAGATACAAGGCAAAAAGCAAATTTTAACCGCAGTGTACAAATAGTACTCGAGGATTAAAATTTGGTTTTTAACGCAGTAGATGACACTTTTTCAATACTCCCTAGAAGTTTACAGCAACCGGTTTCAATACCTCATCCCCCACGGCAGCCATCTGACTTTCCAGTCCGCGTACTTTTTCGATATCATAAAAACGCATCTGCTCTTTCTTGAACATTAGCTCTACTCGTCCTATAGGACCATTACGATTTTTGCGAATAAGAATATCCGTAATTCCCTGACGATCTGTATCCAAATCATAATAATCTTCACGATAGAGCATAAGAACCACATCTGCGTCTTGTTCTATTGCTCCGGATTCACGCAAATCGGAAAGTTGAGGATGTTTATCCGGACGTGCCTCAACAGCACGAGAAAGCTGTGACAAGGCTACTATCGGTATATGCAATTCTCGCCCCAGAGATTTAAGTGATCTGGAAATCTCGGAGATTTCTTGAACACGATTAGAGTAATTAGAGTAAGAAGTGCTTGAACTTGACATTAACTGTAGATAATCTATAAACAAAATATCCACTCCATGCTCCATTTTCAAACGACGAGCCTTGGATCGAAGTTCGGTAAGCGACCCTGCCACCGCATCATCTATGTAAACATTTGCCTTGGAAAGCTGATCCATAACTCCCCCGATTCTCGAAAAATCCTCATCATCCAATTTACCTTTTTGTAGCTTCCAGGAATCGACCATAAGCATTGAACAAAACATTCTATCCACCAATTGCTCCTTGGACATTTCCAGAGAGAATATTCCTACAGATTTGTTGTATCGCAATGCCGCATTAAGCCCGACAGAAAGAGCAAAAGATGTTTTACCCATGGATGGTCTCGCCGCCACGACTATAAGATCGGCAGGCTTAAGACCGGAAAGTAAATTATCAAGCGTTCTATACCCTGTAGGCACTCCTCTTAACGCATCTTTATCTTCTGCTTCGTGTAATTCCGCAAACTCCTCATATCTTGACTCAAGCACCTCTTTAACATGAACAAATTTATTTTTTACATAGGTTTGAGTCACTCCAAAAAGCTTCTGTTCCGCCTGCCCCAAAAGCTCATCTATTTTATCCCCCTCTTTATACCCAAGCCCTTTGATATAATCACCAACTGTTACCAATCTTCTAAGAGTAGATTTACTCTTCATAATAGAAGCATATTCGTACATATGGGAAGCACTTGGAACCTCATCTGCCAACTCGGCTAAAAACACCGAACCGCCAACCTTATCCAGCATCTTTTTTTCTTCAAGATAGTTTGTCAGGGTAAGAAGATCTATCGGCTTATGCTCATTAAAAAGAGTAATGCACGCCTCAAACACCATTTTATGAATATCAAAATAAAAATCATCTCCTTTCAAAAAATCGGCTACCTTGGTAAGTGAATTTGAATCCAAAAGAATGGAGCCGAGCACGCTTCGCTCAGCTTCTTCGCTATGTGGTGGGACATTTAAAGACTCTGTACTCATGAGGACATTAAAAAAAATTGCGAAATCACAACTCACCTTCAAACCAGCCTACCCATCTTAAAGATTTCTACCAAAAAATCAATTGTCCATTTAGTATCTCTATGTTACTTTCCACTCACTTTCGCCATCAACATGACCAGAAAACTGAAAAACATTATCTTAAGCGTCTTAAGCGTCTTAATAATCCCAATTATCCTATCCGCCTGTGGGACACAAGCCCCCAGAGCCATCCTTCCCGACGGCACGGAAATACAACTTGAACTGGCCATAACTCCGGAAGAAAGACAAAGGGGTCTCATGTTCCGGAAAGAATTAGCTGAAAATAGCGGGGTGCTTTTTATTCAGGAAAAACCAATGAACGCCGGCTTTTGGATGAAAAATACTCTCATCCCTCTCGATATCATCTTCATCGACGAAAATAACAAGATCGTCAACATCGAACCCGCCGTGCCCTGCCCTCCAGACACCGAATGCCCTCTCTATAAATCGGCGTCGGAAGTTCTTTATATCCTAGAACTTAATCTGAACACCTCAAAAAAACATAATCTCCAACCAGGTAGCAAACTAGAACTCCTGATCCCGTAAGGACGTGATTTATCGTGTCTCCCAGAAGTACATTCCTTTTGATTCGTTCAATTCGTTCAATTTTTTAATCTGCCTTAGGCATGACGTGTCCCATCATGATAAAAAAGATCCAGAAAAAGCTAGCCTCTCAGAAGTTAGACGCCCTCCTCGTCTCCGCTCCCGGCAACGTCCAGTACCTCAGTCACTTCACCGGCTCCAACAAAACTCTTTTCATCACTAAAAACAAGTGTTATCTCCTCACTGATAGTCGCTATCATGTCCGTGCAAAAAAAGAGATTCCAAAATCCCTTAAGATTGAAATTATCGAGATCAAAAACAAAGAGACCACCTTTCAAAAAATCACTAAAAGAACCGATATAATCGGTTTTGAAGCTAAAGATGTTACTGTTTCTCGGTTAAAATCCTACAAAAAACTTCTTAAAGGAAAAAAACTTCAAGCCACTGAGAATATCGTTGAAAACATAAGAATTACCAAACAGGAATTCGAGATCAAAAGAATAAAAAAATCTTGTGAAATACTTGGTAAAGTTTTTAGAAACCTGAAAAAAGAGATCAGGCCGGGCATCCGCGAACAAGATCTCGCCTGGAAAGTAAGAGAACTGGCCTATCGGGAAGGCGCTGAGGACATCGCCTTTGAACCGATTATTGCTTTCGGCAAGAATTCCGCTCTCCCTCATCACAAAAGTGATGACACCAGACTAAAAAACAACGATCTTATCCTCATTGATATTGGCGTGAAATATCAAGGCTATTGCTCCGACATGACCCGCGTCATCCTTCCTAAAAATCCGTCTGAAAAAATACTGAAAATGTATCAAGCCTGTTTGGAAGCCAAAGAAGCTTCCGCTCAGGCCATTGAACCGGGAATTAAAGCCGAAAAGATTGATTCCATCGCCCGAAAAATTCTCAAAAAATATGGATTCGACCGGTACTTCACTCATTCTCTTGGTCATGGCGTCGGTATTAATGTGCACGAAAAACCAAACCTCAGTCCCGTTAGCAAAGATGTTCTTCGGGAAAATTCCGTCTTCACCATCGAACCCGGTATCTACATCGAAAATCTCGGCGGTATCCGCCTCGAAGACACCTATATTCTAAAGAACGGAAGAGTAGTCTCGCTCACCAACTACTCTTAATCCTCCTACAACCTACCCCTCTTTTTTTTACCACCTACAAGCTACAACCTACAAGCTACAACCTATTTAACCGTCACACTCTTCGCCAAATTCCTTGGCATATCCGGATTACAGCCCCTCAGGGTCGCTAAATAGTAAGCCAGAATCTGCACCGGAATCAGATTCGCTATTGGTGAGGCATGCGAACAGTCCGGCACCTTGATCCACTCATCAAACACCTCAAACCTTTCCGGTCCGATTCCAATGATATAAGCCCCGCGGGCTTTCAATTCAATCGTATTACTCAATATATCTTTTTTCACTTCATCATTCGCAAACAAGGCGATACAAGGCGTTCCCTTGGTAATTAAAGCTATGGGGCCATGTTTTAATTCACCCCCGGCAAAACCTTCGGCATGAACATAAGAAACTTCCTGAATCTTGATCGCCGCCTCCAGGGCCATCGGATAGTTCGCCGCTTTACCGATAATATAGCAATTTTCTACTGATTTAATTTTACTTGCCACCCTCTTTATATAAGTAAGAAAGCGAGGATTAAGCATGTCATTTATTTTTGAAGCTGTTTCTACCAAAATATGTTTCCCTTCCTCCAGCCGATCATCAATCGCGTAAGCAATAAGCATCAGTAAGGCTAATTGAGATGTTGCCGCTTTAGTGGAAGCCACCGCTTTTTCCGGTCCCGCATTTATAAAAAGCGAAAAATCGGAATTTCGAGCAATGGAAGATTCTTTCACGTTTACTATGGAAAGCACCTTTGCCCCTTTGGATTTCGCCACTTCCATCGCCTCCAGTACATCCGCCGTTTCTCCACTCTGGGAAACCACTATCAATAGACTTTCCGGTCTCAAAAAATGATGATAAATAGGAAACTCAGACGCCGGAGCAAAATTTGCATGCCTTTTTGCAATAACCGAAAGGAAATACTCTGCCGCCATGCAAACTTTCCCTGCCGTTCCGCATCCGGAGAAAAAACATCCTTTACATTTTTTAATTTCGTTTGCAATCCGTAAAATTTCTTTTTCATTCTGATCGATTGCTCTTCGAATTGTATTTTTTTGCTCCAAAATCTCCTTCAACATAAAATGATCGAACTCCCCCTTCCCTATATCTTCAGCCTCCCATTCAATTTTTACGTCTCGTTTACCAATGGCAATACCATCCTTAATATTATAAAAACGTGGCTTCTCGTCAATCACCACCATCTCGCCATCATCAATATAATTTACTATATTTGTATTTTCTAAAAAGGCCGGAATATCCGAAGCTAAAAAATATTCACCATTTGCCACCCCTAAAATAAGCGGAGAACCTCGACGAGCTCCTATAATTTTATTAGAATCACCTTCAATCGCCACAAAAGCAAATCTACCTTCCAGGCAACTTATAGCCTTCTTACAGGCCTCTTTAAAACCCTCATCCAAATATTGTTCAATAAGATAGGGAATCACTTCCGTGTCAGTATCACTGATAAACTTATCCTCTCCAATCTCTTTTCTAAGCTCAAGATAATTTTC
>DAOVYC010000024.1 GCA_030635805.1 bacterium
AAGTTTGAAGTTAAGGAAAGTGTTATTTTTCCCGGAATCGTACCGGAAAAAGATCTGGTTTCGCTAATCAACCTGGCTCATGTTTATGTGTTTCCTTCACTTTATGAAGGATTTGGTTTACCTCCGCTGGAGGCGATGAAGTGCGGTACGGTAACCTGTGTTTCTAATGTTTCCTCAATTCCGGAGGTTTGCGGACGGGAAAATGCTTTCTTTTTCAATCCGTATGATGTTTTAGATATAGCCGAAACCCTATATCTGGCTTGCACGGATGAAGCCCGAAGAAATGAGATAATCAAGAAAGGATTAGAGCGAGTGAAGGAGTTTTCGTGGGAGAAGACAGCGAAGGAAACGATGCAAGTTTATAGCTTATTAGCTGGTAGCTAGTAGCTGGTAGGGGCACTAAGAAGTTACAAGCTAATTGCCCCTTGGGGTAATTTATGATATAATGTTTTGATCTAATTGAGTTAAAATGCTCAGATTAATTCGTAAAATTTTCTACAAAGTAGAAGATGAACTGGTGAAAGAAAGGCATAGGGTTTCTGTTATCCAGATGATTAAGGATAGCGCTACGGGTGATAGAGCTTTTTGGAGTTTGCTTATTTTGTCTGCGATTATTGCCACTCTCGGTTTGCAAGCCGGGAACGGGGCGGTAATTATTGGGGCAATGATTATTGCTCCGCTTATTTGGCCGATTTTGTCGGTATCAATGTCGGTGGTAAAAGGTGAGACTAAACATTTTGGCCATACCATTGCTCTGAATTTTTTCAGTTTTGCCACAGCCGTTACTGTATCGGCAATTATTACTCTTCCTTTCATTGGGCAGGAGTTTAATGCTGAAATACTTTTACGATCGTCTCCCAACATAACTGATCTTTTTATAGCCTTATTTTCCGGAACCGTGGCGGCCCTGTCCGTTTCGTGGCCAAAAATTACGAGCTCTATTGCGGGAGTAGCGGTAGCGGCATCATTGATGCCACCGATAAGTGTAATAGGTATCGGTGTCGCCAATGGAAACTTTGAACTTGCTTATGGAGCACTCCTACTCTTTCTGACTAATATTGTTGCTATCTTTATGGCTTCAATTTTTGTTTTCTTTATTCTTGGTTATCGACCGCACATCTTTATAAAAAAAGACGCCATAGTTCGTATGGAGGAAAGAATTATTGGAGCGGTAATTATTTTTATGCTTTTCCTGATCCCCTTCTCTTTCTTTATTACTCGAGTCTATCAGGAAAACAAATTAATATCTGATTCTCGTACTATTATACGATCTTTGGTAAATAAGCATGATAATTCCGCTTCACTAAAATCTTATAAAGGAAGTATTGAAAGTGGCTCATTACATATTATATCTGAAATTTTTGTACCGATGAGCAAGCCCTTTGCGGAAACAGATCGAGATGCTTTTGCCCGAAAAATAGCTAATTCACTAAATACTCCCGTGATTCTGGATATCTTTCCCATTCCAATGCTGAGTACCGTGATTGTGGAAGAGGAGGTGGATGATTCTATGGAAACAGAATTATAAATTGTAAATTTTGAACTGTAAACTGCACAATAATTGAGATTATCTTAATTATTTGCGATAGCCTTGAGAAATCGCTTCGTAGATAGATGAGAAGTAGACTCGGTTTTGAGGACTGATTTTTTCGGCGGCTTTACTGTTGATAGCATAAACTTTTTTACCGTTTTTGCTGGCCACAAATTGAGCACCATCGGGAATGTCTATCGGTTCAACATCTTCCGGGAAGACGCCCAAGTCACTAAGGTCCAGTTCAAAAGTATCGTTGATGGTTGGTACGGCAACGTGGTTGCGGGTTTTTAAGCGCGCTTGATGACCTTCAAGATGACCAATCAGTTTACCGGATTTAATCTTGTCAAAGCTGACGAGAGTGACTTTAGGATTGATCTCGCCGGTTTTCTGAATCGGATGATTGGGAAGTATGCGGACAGTGCCGGTGTAGAGACCGGTGAAAAAGGAGAGGATTACGATGGAAATGATTATTAAGTATTTCATTTTTCTGCTTAAGACTTTGTTCTACCATATCTTCCCCAGTTCCATTAGAATGTTCTGCGAAAAGTTAATAATTAGTTCATGAAGTCCAGATATCTTTTTATTTTAGGAAAAACACCGGATTTATCGGTGTTTGAGTTGGCTCAGTTTTTTACTGAGAATGAAATAGTTTTTTGGGATGAAGAGTTTGCGATAGTGGAAACTGACATGGAGATTGAGGCTGATTTTTTGAATAGACTGGGAGGAACAGTTGCTATAGCCCGTCTTCTTGATGAATCACTGGAAGAATTTTTAGTATCTGAATTTAAAGATAGTGAAGGCAAAATCCCCTTTGGGATATCAGCTTATGGAATGAGAGATTTTGAAAGGAAAAAGCTTCTGCTTTCCTGTAAAAAAGTTTTGAAGTCTGAAGGAGTTAGCTGTCGCTTTGTGAATAAAGATTTTGGTAATTTAAATGCGGCTCAGGTGAAGGCGGAAAAATTGCTGGAAAAAGGAGCTTATCTGATTATGACTCGAAATTTAAACGGGAGAGAGTATCGGGGGATGGCTATTGCCGTTCAGGATGTCGATGCTTATTCCAAGAGGGATTATGATAAGCCGTTTCGGGATGCCAGAATGGGGATGTTACCGCCAAAATTGGCGCAGATGATGACTAACTCAGGAGTGGGGGGAGCGAAGAGAGCGGAGGGAGCGGAGGGAGCGGAGGGAGCGGAGGGAGTCCTTCGACTATGCTCGGGATCTTCGGCGGTACGAGTATTTGATCCGTTTTGCGGATCGGGGACGGTTTTGATGGAAGCAATGTTAGCGGGATATAATGTGATTGGTTCTGATATTTCGGAAGATTGCGTGAAGGGTACTCGAAAGAATTTAGAGTGGTTCGAGAAGGAATTTAGGATTTCAGGAGGACAGTTCAAAGTTTTTCAGCATGATGCCAGTAGGGCATTTGATGAGAAATTGAAAGATGAAAATATTTGCATTGTGACTGAAGGATATTTGGGACCGCCACAAAGTGCCGTGCCTTCAGAAGATGTTCAGAAAAAGCTGTTTCATGAACTGATTCAGCTTTATGATAATTTCTTTCAAAATGCTTCTAAGATACTAGAAAGGGGGGCAAGAATTTGTATTACTTTTCCGTTTTTTAACGGAAGGGAAAAGATTTTTTTCCCGGGAAAAAAGGGGCTGAAGAGATTTGGATTTGAGATAGTTTCGCCGGAGGAGCTGTTGTATTTCAGAAGAAATCAGGTAATGGGAAGAGAGGTGGTGGTATTCCGAAGGATCTAGGTTTTAGCTGGTAGCTGGTAGGGGGCACTAAGAAGCTACAAGCTAAGAAGCTTTTCTGATATACTGAAGCCTCTAAGTCTTAAGTATCTTGATTTTATGTTGGATACCAGATTGTCATCGGTTCTCAGGACGACCAAGCAGAAGCTGGAACTTCTGAAAAGTATGGGACTGAAGACGGTTCAAGATCTCTTGGAATACTACCCAAGAGGATATGAGGATGTGAGTAATTTGGTGCCTATAAGTACGTTTAGTCTGCAGGAGAAAAATGCTTCGCGGGGATTTTTGAGTCCAATAAAGAGCGTGCAAACCAGGCATGGAAAGAGAATTCAGAAGGCGGTGTTTACCGATAAAGAAGGAGTGCAAATAGACTGCATCTGGTTTAATCAACCTCATCTGGCCAGAATACATACCACTGAACAGGAAGTTATTATTTCCGGGAGAGTTAAACGGGGGTTTTCCGGATTATCATTTCAGGCTCCGATGGTGGAGATATTGAGCAACAATCAAGTTCATACGGCACGAATAGTGCCGATCTATCATGAAACTGAAGGTGTGGGTTCAAAATGGTTAAGAGAAAAAGTTCAGCAAGTGATTTATTATACGAAATACGTGGAGGAGTTTTTGCCGGAAGATTTTTTAATGGAGAAAAAATTTCCGGTACGCAGTAAAGCCCTGGAACAGATTCACTTCCCCGATAGTACTTCTGAGATGAAGAAGGCGAGAGAAAGACTCGCTTTTGAGGAAGCTTTCTTGTTGCAGGCCAATGCTCTGCAGGCTAAATATACCTGGAAATCCGCAGGGGAGGGAAAAGTGATTCCGATGAATGTTTCTCTGATTAAAAAATATATGGAAACTCTCCCCTTCTCCCTGACTAATGCTCAAAAGATTGCACTCTATGAAATTTTGGACGACATGGAAGCCGGCTCCACAATGCTACGCCTACTTCAGGGAGATGTGGGCTGTGGTAAAACCATCGTCGCCGCTATCGCAGTTCTCAACGCGGTAGATGCCGGATACCAATGTGCGGTAATGGCGCCCACGGAAATACTGACCAAACAGCATTTCGCAAAATTTCAAGAAAGTTTTGAAGTTTTGGGAATAAAAGCTCCCAAGATTGAAATCCTGGTCGGTTCTCTTTCAGCGAAAGAGAAAAAGCGAGTGTTGGGACTACTGGCCAAGGGGGATGTCAATATTATTGTGGGAACTCATGCTCTGATTCAGGATACGGTTAAATTCAAAAATCTGGGGTTGGCGGTAATCGATGAACAGCATCGCTTTGGTGTGGAGCAGCGAGCCAAACTTCAGAAGCATGGCGCACCGCACATGCTCATGATGACCGCTACACCGATCCCGAGAACACTCACGCTTACCATGTATGGCGATCAGGATCTTTCGGTGATTGACGAAATGCCACCCGGTAGAAAAGAGATTATTACCCGAGTGATTCAACCAGATTTTGCGGAAAAAGCCTCGCTTTTTATCACCGATCAGATTAGGAAAGGTAGACAAGTATTTGTAATCTGCCCTTTGATTAACGAATCGGAGAAGATGGAGTTAACCAGTGTGACGGAAGAGTATGAAAGACTTTCCAAAGACGTCTTTCCTGAGTTTCAAATAACGTATCTTCATGGAAAGATGAAAACAAAGGAGAAAGACAAGATTATGCAAGATTTTAGAGATAAAAAATACGATATCCTGGTTTCCACCTCGGTGATTGAGGTGGGAATAGACATTCCTAACGCAACGGTGATGATGATTCGGAGTGCCGAAAGATTCGGACTGGCTCAGCTCCATCAGTTTCGCGGAAGAGTTGGACGGGCGGGAGATCAGTCTTACTGCTTCTTGTTTGTAACTGATGCCGACGAGGGAATACCGAGGAGATTACAAGCTATGGAAAAATATAATGATGGTTTTAAATTAGCGGAGATAGATCTGGAAATTCGCGGTCCGGGAGAAGTGTATGGCACTCGACAGAGCGGACTGCCGGATTTTCGACTGGCGAACGTTATGGACGGAAGACTAATCTCACAAGCTCGTAAGTTTGCGGAGAGTTTGTTGAAGGAAGATTTGGGATTGAATAAATTTCCGCTTTTGCGAAAAAAGCTGGAAGGATTAGGAAACAGATTTTTAAGCTAATCAGTTGTCTGAACCGTGATTTTCTTGATTAAAGGATTATGGGATTTTCAAACACATAGATTATCTGGATCACAAAAAACCAATCAAGGAAATCCCCTAATCAGGTGAATCAGGGTTCAGACAACTAGCCTATCGTCTCACCACTCCTCCGTTTTTCTCCAACTCACTGATAACTTTGTTCAAAATGGCTTGAACTTCCTTTTCTTCGAGAGTGCGGTCGAGAGATTGGTAACTTAGAGAGTAGGTAAGACTCTTCTTGCCTTCACCGATATTTTGACCTTTGTAAATATCTTTTAGTTCCAATTTGGTTAACATCTCTTTTTCGACACTACGAATCCAGTTTTCGACATTTTTGGCTCTAGTGGCTTGATCAACCACGACGTTGACATCGAGAGTGATACGAGGAAATTTGGAGATCTTTTGATACTGAATGTTTTCTTCTTTTCTCTCGGCTAATTTAGCCATATTGAGTTCAAAAACGGCAGTTCCTTCCGGAAGCTCGAAATTTCTGCGAAGTAACGGCTTAAGTTCGTAAACGCTACCAATAATCTCTCCCTCAAGCTCAATGTTAAGTGAGCGGCCGGGATGACCGTAGGGAAGATCGGCAATTTCCTGAAAATTAGTTTTAATACCAAGATTCCGGAGAACATCTTCGACAACACCTTTAGCTTTTAATACTCCTGATTCTTCAGCGACCACTCCTACACAATAAGTTTCTTCGAAAATATCCTTGTCTTGCTTCTTGAATATTTTTTGAAGCTCGAAAGAGCGAACTTCCTCATTTTGACGAATGTTTCTAGCGGAATTATTTAGAAGATAAGGAAGAAGACTTGGACGCATATATTTAAGATCATCCGAAACAGGATTGATAATTTCAGCTAATTTATTTTGCTCTGACCACTCTATTTTCCGGAGAAGATCATCGCCAATAAAGGAATAGTTTTGCTCTTCAAAAAATCCGTGACCAATGAGAATTTCACGAATTTTACGACCAAGAATTCCGGAAAGATGAATTACCGGTGGTTGCATGGAACCGTACGGTAAAGTCATTTCTACTTTATTGAAACCAACAATACGAATAATTTCTTCAATAAGATCTTCTTTGATATTAATCCCTTTTTTCCTCCAAAAGGGAACGCTAACTTTGTATCCTTTGGCGTTATTCTGTACTTTAAATCCTAAGCCTTTCAAACTTTCAAGAACATCCTGTTTGAGAATCTTCATACCAATAAGATTTTCAATTTTTTGATGTTCGATAGAAATAACTCTCTTTTCTTCTTTGAAATGTTTTTTGACAAATCTATTCGAAACAATCTCCGCCTTCGGAAAAATTTCCATAACAAGTTCAAGAACCCGATCCAACCCTTTTTCCGCCAATTCCGGAGCGATTCCTTTTTCAAAAATTGTTCCGGCATCGGTACGATGCCCCAAGCTGATCATAGCTTTGCGGATACGGACCGGCTCGTAAGTGACACAGTGAAAGAAAACCTGATTAGTATTATTTTCGATACCTGAATTTTCACCACCCATCACGCCACAAAGATCCACAATCTTGCCGTCATTTTCAATGACGATAATCCCTTCGGGCATCTCCCGTTTGACGTCATCAAGCGTAGTCACCTTTTCGCCTTTAACAGAAAGGCGGGTAAGGAATTCTTTACCGGGAAGTTTCTTTGTGTCGAAGGCATGCGAAGGCATGCCGGTGTCGAGCATGGCATAGTTAGTCAGATCAACCAGAGCGCTGATAGAACGAATACCACAAGCGGATAATCTTTTGCGCATCCAGAGCGGTGAAAGCCGATCATCTAAATTTTTAACTACGATTCCCTGGTAGTGAGACCAGAGAGATTCATCGGTGGTGGCAATAGCAAAAGGTAATTCTTCTTTTCCTTCTTTAAATTTAACCGGTTTTTTTTTGTTCCAAGTTGCCAATCCCAGAGCCACGTATTCGCGGGCAATTCCAAGATGGGAAAAAAGATCCGGTCGATGAGTAATAGCGTGATTGTCGATATGAAGAACAAGGTCGTTAAGATCTAAGGCTTCGGCAAGCTGAGTACCCGCTTTAAGTTTATGTTCTGAAAGATCAAGAATTGCGCCGTCGGATTCTTCCGGGAAAATATTTTCCAGACTTAGTTCGGAAGAGGCGCAGATCATTCCCGTACTTTCTTCACCGCGAATTTTGGTTTTTTCCAGTTTAACCGGCTCCCCTTCCCCGTGCCAACAGATGTATGCTCCGGGAAGAGCTACCGCTACGAACATGTTTTCTTTTAGATTTGTTCCTCCGCAAACTATCTGTACCGTCTCAGCCCCAACATTGGTATCACATAATACTAGCTTGTCCGCTCCGGAATGTTTTCTGATCTTCT
>DAOVYC010000139.1 GCA_030635805.1 bacterium
AATCTCCTCCGGAAGAGGGGAATGGTCGATAATGAACTTTAACTGCACTTTCGTGGCCACTTTATTCACATTTTGTCCCCCGTGTCCATGAGCATGAGTGAAATACTTCTCTAAAAAGCGAGAAGGAATCTGATGTTTATCGAGAATGGTGAGAAGGTGTTTATCGGGCATAAAAAGGCAAAAGTAAAAAGTAAAAAAATTTAAAAATTCTTCAGATGTTTCATCGCCTCCTCTCTCGTCTTCAGCTTTTTCTCCAATTGCAAGTGATATATTTCTTCCAAGATCTTAGCAAATTCCGGGCCGGGTTTCATTCCCAATTCTATCAAATCTTTTCCTGTCACCAGTGGAGGATAATTTGCGCTTCTCTCGGTCCGGTAAAGATTTTCAACGTAAGCAAGTTTCTCATGATCTTTCTCCAGTCTCGCCGGATCATCCGGCACTGATCCTTTCATATCCGCTTTAAAAACATCAAAAAGCAGTTGAAAGTGTTCATGTCGAATCAGATTTATCCTTTTACCCTCACGCATCTTGTCTATATGACAAAGATCCATATGTTTTCTGATAGCAAAAAGAATTTCTTCTGAATCGGCATTCGAAAACCGAAATTTTTTCAAAATTTCTTTCGATAATTTAGTGGATATTCGCTCGTGTTTATAAAAAGTCACAATACCTTTTTCTTTAATATCCTGAGTTTCCTTCTTGCCAATATCGTGAAGCATGGTCGCCCAGACAAGATTTAACCGGGCATCATCCGACAGTGATTTAAGTGTCAAAAGAGTATGGACGTAAGCATCACCCTCACTGTGATATTTTTTTCCCTGAACAACACCCTGCAGAGCTTTTACATCCGGCAGTAAAATTTCAAGCAATCCATACTCATCCAATAAACGAATAAAATTATCAGGATGAGGAGTATTGAAAGCTTTATTAATCTCATCCCGGATTCGTTCCCCGGACACACCTTTTATCAGTTCCGCATTTTTCTTCACCGCCCGACCGCTCACTTCTTCTCCTTCAAATCCCAGAACGTGCAAAAAGCGCACGTATCGTAAAATTCTAAGATGATCTTCTTGTATTCTGGCTTCCGCATCACCAATAAAACGAACAACTTTTTTGTTCAAGTCCCCCTGTCCATTCACATAATCTATCACTTTTCCTTTTTTCGGATCGTAAAAAAGTCCGTTAATCGTAAAATCTCTTCTCCGGGCATCCTCCTCTTCCGAAGAAAAAGTCACAGAGTCCGGTCTTCTTCCGTCACTATACGGACCCTCTGTCCGAAAGGTCGTAATTTCATATACTTCTTTAGCATCCGTTATTGCTAAAATCGTTCCGTACTTCGCGTTCGTATCCACTCCCTTGATCTGTTCCTTTTTAAGAATCTTCATCACTTCGTCCGGCGTGGCGTTCGTAGCCACGTCATAATCAAGAGGAATTTTCTTCAAAAGAAAATCCCTCACCGCCCCTCCGGCAACGTAGGCTTTAAAACCATTGTCGCTCAGAAGCGAACATAATTTCTCCAGATTTTTTGGCAATGCTATTGATTTATGAGACATAGAAAACAGATATTGACATTTTTGATCCCTTCTCCCTTCCTTATTCCTTATTCCTTATTCCTTATTCCTATTGTAAGATACTCAGTGAAAAACTGAAACACATTCGTTCCTATTCGTTCAATTCGTTAGATCCGTGTCCTATTGTAGCTCTTGGTTTCTAACGCTTACAGCCTAATACCTAAAAAATGAAACGAGTCCTATCCGGCATTCAGCCTTCCGGCACGCTCCATCTCGCCAATTATTTTGGCATGATGAAGCGCATGATTGAATATCAGGAAACTTCCGATCTTTTCGCCTTCATCGTCAACTATCACGCTCTCACCACCCTTCACGACGCCAAGACGCTCAAGGAAAACACAACCGAAGCCCTCATCGACTTCGTTGCTCTCGGGCTTGATCCGGATAAGTGCACGTTTTGGGTGCAGTCCGATATTCCCGAAGTTCAAGAGCTCACCTGGATTCTTTCCACCATAACTCCTACGGGGCTTCTGGAAAGATGCCACGGCTACAAAGACAAAATCGCTAAAGGAATTTCCGCCACCGGTGGTTTATTCACCTACCCCGTTCTCATGGCCGCCGACATCCTTATCATGAATTCCGAGGTTATTCCCGTTGGGAAAGATCAGAAACAGCACGTGGAAGTTGCCAGAGATATTGCTCAGAAGTTCAACAACACTTTCGGTGAAACCTTCATTCTGCCCGAACCGGAAATTTCCGAAACCATCGCCACCCTTCCGGGATTAGACGGTCAGAAAATGAGTAAAAGTCATGGAAATACCATTCCCATCTTTGCCGAAGAAGCCGAAATCAAAAAAGCGGTCATGAGTTTTGTGACCGATTCCAAAGCGATAGAAGACCCCAAAGATAAAGACCATCCGCTTTACACTTGGCTCCAGCTTTTTGCTTCCGAAAATCAATTTGCCCAAAATTTTCTTGACGGGGGAGTGGGCTACGGCGATATGAAGAAAAAACTTTTCGAAGTCATCTGGGAATATTTCAAAGATGCTCGTTCCAAGAGAGACGAACTCAAAAACAATCCGGATCATATTCAGGAAATACGCAAAAAAGGCGCGGCGAAAGCTCGCGCCGTGGCCAACAAGATTATGGAAGAGGTGAAGAAGAAAGTGGGAATCTAGCCTTGTTTATGAAGCCCATAAAATTCACAGAGCTCAGCTCCATCCTAGAGAGTTAAAATCTCTCCTATTTCGCCATTCTCCATCCTTATCCTCAACCCCCAAGTCCCCACCCTCAACTCGACTGAGGGTCCAGTACTAAAGTTCACAAGTTCTGGATCCTTATCCTCAACCCCCAAGTCCCCACCCTCAACTCGATTGAGGGTCCAGTACTAAAGTTCACAAG
>DAOVYC010000107.1 GCA_030635805.1 bacterium
TCTAGATGGTTATATTGTATCGTCCCAGAATGACGTAAAAGGTATCCACTCCTACTCACAACTATATCGTAATGGAATCATCGAGGCTGTTGCCGGAAGGTTGATAAGGGAAGAAAAGAAAACTATTCCAAGCGGAGTATTTGAACATAATATAATTCAATACATAAAGCATTATCTAAACATCCTTAATATTCTTGAGATAACTCCTCCAATTTTCATCTTTGCAACGTTATATAAAGCAAAAAATTTTGAAATGGCGCTTCCTCCAAAATACATAGATTGGGAGAAAACACCAATAGACAGAGATTTCCTTACGCTTCCAGAAACTCTTATTGAAAACTACGAATCTGACGTTCCATCCTGTCTTAAAAATTGTTTTGACGCTCTTTGGAACGCCTGTGGATTTGAACGATCACTCAATTATGATGAAAACGGGGTATGGGTCGGAAAATTCTGACTAGAACTCCTTCAATCAGACCTTACTACTCAAAACTCATAAGCTATCTGGGGAGTTTTTGAAGAATGGACGTAAAGGGTCATACTGACCGGCTAAAATAGATTTCGTGGCTTAAACCCACTGAAATTCCAACTGTTGAAAATTAGGTTGAAGCTCAAGACAATAACAAAGCAGCTTTCTTAGGCATTAAACTTTAACGGATGGGACTTGTGATTTACTGCGAATAATAGAGAATGATTTGTTTTGCAGGAATTACTCCATGTAACTCTTCATGGTATGCGCATCCTTTCTCTCATAGGCTATTCTGACAACTGTTTCTGTTTTGAAGTCATATTCATTCTTTATGTCATTAAACATTTTGTATTTTACTAATACTTTAATAATAAAGTCTTCCTCATTTATCCAACTCTTGACTTCTGAAAAGAAATGATCAAAGCATCCTTCACAAGAATTCTCGGGATTTTTCAAAAGCTCCATCACCATTCCAAAAGAGTCGTTTTGGAAAATAATTAATTCAAAGCTAGCAAAAGCTATTGTTTTTTCTAATGTGAAAGTTTTGTTAATATCTGAGAATTCTATTGTAATTTCTTCGATACTCGCTGGATATTGACCTAAATTATCTAGTGAGAATGCAGTTTTCAGCTCTATTGTTTCTTTGCGTTTATCAAGATCTATATAGACATGCCGCTTTTCTTGACTAATTACTGGCTTTTTACCAAGAATATTCAGAGTCTTTTCTTTCACTAAACTTTTTTCAAAAAGAATTCTAATATATGGCCTTTTTTGTAAAATACGATCTTCTCGATATGCTTTTATTTGAAAACCAGAAAACAAGATTGCGGCTAAAACACCTAAAACAGTGGCAACATGCGCTATAGTTTCTATTGATTTCTTCATAATTTTAACTTCACACAAACAAATATGTTTTGAGTTCTGCCGTGGACATGCGCCTAATTGTATGATAATTTAGTACATGTCCCCGGAATTTCAATAAGGAAGTTGCAGGTAAAGAAAAAAGCAGCTCAATTAATGATCCGCTCTTTCATTTATTTCTTTTTGAAAACTAACCGCCAGGATCAGCTAAGAAAATTGATTATTTTCTTTTGAATTGAAGATTCCTTACTCTTTTTTATGCCGCATTGCCAAATACAAAGATAACTCCACCCCAATTTCTTTAAGTCCCGATGATTTTTCCGATCCCGAAGCTTATTCTTTGCTATTTTTTCCTTCCAGAAATCAAGATTCGTTGCCGGCAATACAGCCCTAGAACAACCGGCATGCCCATGCCAATAACAACCATTAACAAAAATAACTTTTTTATATTTTGGAAAAACTAGGTCGGGCTTACCGGGCAAATCTTTACGATGCAACCGAAAACGATACCCCATTGAGTAAATCAACCTCCGAACATACATTTCCTGCCTTGATCCCTTCGAACCAATTTTGCTCATTATTTCAGAACGCTTTACTGAAGAAAAACGGTCAACCACAATATTTATTAAGAACCTAACCCTTTCTTCCTTTCTTCCTTTGTTCGCCTAACAGTTCCAGACTCATCAATTTTTTTATAACTTCTTAGCTCTTCAATTTTCTTTTTGAAATCCGGATGACTTATATCCCCCTCCAAAACAGCTCGATAATTCTCATAGTGATTTTTCGTCCGCTCATAAACTGAAGCCCATCTTATCAGTTCAAAATCATCGCGAGCATTCCACCCTTTTATACTTGTTGGCGTAACATTGGCATTGCCACCATAAATTAAAACAGCATGTACCTCATCGTTAGTCTTTCTTGCAATTAATTCTTTATATTTTTCCAACCGCTGAATCTCATGAAGCTCTAAAGCATGGCTTGATCTTTTTATTTCAATAATAATTGTTTTTCCTGATCCAGAAAGACCCATAAAATCATATCTCAATCTAGCTTCCTCAGTCGTTAGCTTATGCTTTGGATCCGCAAAATCAGTATCATTCCATTCCTGTAAATGTTTTAATATCGTTCGTTCCTCATCCAACAACTCCCAATCAGGATTCAAAAGCCAAGGCATTCGTGCTAATAAATCATGCAAATTGTCATCACTTTTCTTACTAGCGACCTCTGGGACTCCTTCTGCGACAAACTTGCCGAGTTTATCTGTAATGTTTATTCTCCCTTCAACTAAACGCAAAATCGTTCTACTTTCCATCATTCTCCATTCACCCATATAACCTAACAACTCATTTAATACAATAGGATCCTGATCAGCCAGCTTCTCTATTTCCATAATCACATCATCAAAATGACTATATTCATAAGCCTGGATAACTTGATCGGCAAGACGAACCACCCTCTCTTTATTTTCCGCGCCAGATGCCCCCAAAGTCCGCAACACCTTTTTTAAAGCAACTTGTGTTTTAGGATCCAAGATATCAATTCTTTTTTTAAGTTCCGGTTCTTCATCAAGAACCCACTTTACAACTATCTCGCCCATCAGCTTGTAACGTTCTGTTAAAACTCGTCTCGTTAAAACACCTCCCCAATCATGCAAAGCAGTAGTAGCTTCATTATCCCATTCAATTTCCTGTCGATCTGCAGATATCAGATCCGACTCATCATCAGTACCGACATCCAAATAATCAGCGATTATTTCACCCATAAAATACTTTGTTCCCACTTGGTGCGAGGCTGTATTTTCCACATGAAAATAGAATGGCGGCTTTTGAGAGATCTTTCCTCTCGACAAAATTGAAAACCCCTGCATCTTCTTAGGTTTGATAATTTTTTCAGTTATCCCGTACCAATATTTTATTTTATTCCCATCATCAAGTTCATACTCTTCATACCCCTTGGAAGGATGTCGCTTTATAAATTCAATCTCATACTCTTTTAAAATCGCACCATTTATATATATTTTCATTTCCCCTCTTACTGTACGACTAAATCGCCTAAACAGAGACTCGTGCAATTTGTCTTCATCCAAAGGTGCAGAGTGCTTTAAATCCATCAAGGTAATAATCGTCCCTTCACGAGACGGTAAGGATTCTTTGCAATCGGAAATTATTCCTTCGATATTCTTTGTTGCAGTTTTCCCATCTCCCGCTTTCAACCTATCCATATCTAAA
>DAOVYC010000142.1 GCA_030635805.1 bacterium
AATCCACCATCGGTTCCTCACAACCCAATGGCCAAAATCTTTCTCAAGTATTGGCACTCCCATGTTTTCCCTTTTCCAGGAAAAATTAATCCGCGCAACAGGATTCTGAGATTTCTTCCAAAGTTTTGATAAATCCCATGATGTATACCCCTTTTTCTTAACGAAATGAATTTTCCCTAAGTTTATGATCTTATTGAAGAATTTAAAGAGTTTTTGGTAAAATTGAACCGGAGCGACCCAAAAGTAAGAGAAGCCAGAGAAAAGATTGTTTGGTATGAACAGTGTCAGATGAAAATTATAATGCTTGATCTAAATCCGGCCAGAATAGAATTGGCTTTCTCAGGAAATATATATGCTCAATAAAAAATTATTTATGAAAGATCAAGAAAAATACAAAAGTGAAGACCACGTTATATGGTGTCACAACAATTTCGACTTAAATTGTAAATCCGGTGCTTCATGATAAACATAGGTGGGATTCAGGTTTTGTTGTGGGTTTGATTTGCCAAACTAACAAAAATCGGCTTTTTGATTGTTTATCTGTATAGCCGTAATCCATCATTCAGCTATTTTTCACATTGCGTATCGCAATCGCAAATTTACAAGTTATTTTTTCTATAAGTACGGTGAAAATAGATTACAATCGCAATCCTTAAGAGGTTTACATTAGGGGGAATCACCAGTTAAGCTTGGGGCTTGGATAGGCAACTGTTTGACGCTGTAATGATTAAATATTGTGTTTAAAGGAATATAAATTGATGATGTAACCTTATTTAGTTATTTTCATTGACCAGTTTCTGAAGCGTTTGGTTTTTTGTAATCTTTGGATTTTATATGTTTTAAATAGGTTATTGGGCCGCTTAATTCTGACAGCTTAAGTTGTCTGTCCAATACTTTCGATCTTATCCATAGCAGCCCAAATTCGCCACTTTTAATATACTCCAACATCCTATCGGTCTGTCCTTCTGACCAAATATATCTTTCGCGGTGATTATCACTTTTGCGACCCTTACCAAACTGTTTAAAAACTTCCTTGCGTAGCGCAAAGTAATTAAAATGACCTTGAGTCCAGATTGTTACTGTATAAAGTTTATCGTGCCAAAATGAATAAACAATGGATTTTAGTTCAGCTTTACCTATTTTTAACTCATCATCTGGCCGAAAATATTCTATTACCCCATCCAAACCGGGTTCTTTATTGATCTTTTTCAAACCTTCAACACTAGATATTTTTTCTCCCCAGCGCAAATCACGGAATCCATTCAGATTAATAGGTTTTACGACTTTATTATATACATTGGATGAACGGGGACTCAATGTTTTCTGCCCATTCTCATTACGGAATACATCTTTTCTTCTGGTTTCATTGTTTTTTGTCGTTAAAACGGCCTTTTTCTTCTTTGGATTTAGGAAAGAGCCATTTCGATCCAGTTTTGTTCTTTTAATCTGTTGCACATCTTTTTTATGGACGCTGAATACCTGTCCATGTAAATAAAAAAATATCTTATCACCCTGTTCCCAAGCCTTTTTAGTTTCTATGGCTTCCCCTGTTTTTAGAATAACAGTATCAGCGGAGGCGAAAATTGGAAAGAAAACCAATAACAGGATTATTGTTATTGTAAGATTTACTTTAAGATCCACTTTTTAATCTCATTTTCGATTGCATTTAGATGGTAAGAATAATCTCCACTCGTCGATTTTTTTGTCGTCCTTCTGGTGTACCGTTGGGAGCCAATGGCCGAAACTCACCAAAACCCATGGAGGAGAATCTGTCAGGTTCAAGCGACGTATTCCGAAGTAAAAACTCTGCAACCGAGCCGGCGCGAGCTATGGACAACCCCAGATTGGATTTAAATCGACCGCCTTTCAAAGGGACATTATCTGTATGACCGGCGATGATTAAATCTCCATTAGTTTTTTCGAGCAGAGATCCAATTTTATACAATAGTGGCTTAAATATCGGCCGGATCTCTGCCTTTCCGGTATCAAAGGTGATTTCCCCCATCAGACGGATCGTCACTTGATTTTCAGTGACTTCTATCTCGACATAACTTTTCAAATCTTTGAAATTCTCTTCCAGTTCAATCATGAGTGGATCCACAAGTTCTTTTACTATTTTGGTAGAAACAATCTCTTGGTCAAATTCCTTGGCGATTATCTTTTGACCTTTAGGAGAATCAAATATGGGGAGTTTGCGTTGGACACCGAAGGCATTTTTGAGGGATCCTGAAACCACTTTGTATTTTCTGCGATCCATTTCTGAAAAGGACAACATAAGAACAAAAAAGCAAAGAAGCAGGCTCATTAGATCTCCGAAGGTAACAACCCATGCAGGAGCACCTTCTTCTTCGATTTGATTATTTGGGGATAATTCATTGTCCACTATGTACTTTCCCCAACCTTAGTTTTTGTCGGAACCACCTTCAGGCGGTCTTTCGGCGCAAGGTGGACTTTTAACGTTTCCTGAAGCACCATTGCAGTTAAACCCCGACTTATGCCACAAACGCCGTCAAGAATTAGGTCTTTTGTCTCTTGCTCTTGCTGGCTCCTGAGGGCCAATTTGTCTGCCAAAGGCAGAAAAACTAGATTTGAAAGCAGAGCGCCATAGAGTGTAGTTAAAAGCGCTACAGCCATTGCCGGACCGATACTATTCGGATTTGACATATTGGCAAGCATTTGTACCAGTCCTATGAGAGTCCCTATCATCCCAAAGGCCGGCGCCGATGCTCCCATTCCTTTAAATACATTATGTCCTACCGCATGACGAGTGATGGTCAGTTTTATATCCTTTTTTAGTAACTCCTCGATGTTTTTTTCCTCAAACCCATCAGCTAGATACTG
>DAOVYC010000134.1 GCA_030635805.1 bacterium
GCATCAATTTCTTTATGAAAATCTTTTTCCGCCTCGGAAAGAATATTTTCCAGCATCTTCTCCTTGGAGAAAAGTTTCTGTTCTTCCTCGCTCAATTGATTCACCAGATCTTTTACCCCTCCCGAACGCATATAATTCTTTTCGCTATCAACCGCTTCCATTTCACAAATATATTCCGGAATTATCTTATATTGATGAACAAGGGCCCGGATAGCACTCAATCTATTAGTCGACTTTAAGGTTCCCTTTACCATGGAACCATCCTGCTTCAACCCCTCAAATTCAAACACCATCTCTGCATCAGTTGATTCCACATCCACGGCTTCTTGTTCCTGGTCCTGTTTTTTCAATAAAATATTATCAAAACCGAGAGAAGCAAGTTTAATCATCGCCCCCGAAAGATTTTCAGCTTCTATATCACCAAAAACAGTATCCTGATCAACCGTTCTGGCTCGATAACGAAACAAAGTCATAATTCTGGGAGAAAAACTAGCAAATCCAGTATACATGTCCCCTTAAACCTATTCAATAAGACCCTGCGATCCACTCCTTCCGCTCCTTCCGCTCCTTCCGCTCCTTCCGCTCCTATGATAGAATACCGACACCTTAAGTAAAAAAATATGCAACTTCAATTTTTTGGAGCAGTAAGAGAAGTCACCGGATCTTCCCATCTCCTTACCGTAAATAACAAAAACATTCTCCTTGATTGCGGAATGTTTCAGGGGAGAAGAGAAGATAGCATGAAAAAAAACAGAAACCTCAAATGTAAACCAAATAAAATAGATGAGGTTATTGTTTCTCATGCTCATATTGATCATAGTGGTAATCTCCCGATTCTTGTAAAGAATGGTTTTCGGGGAAGAATTGTCTGTACTCACGCCACCAAAGATCTTATTAAGCCCATGCTTGAAGACAGCGCCCATATTCAGGAACAAGACGCCAAATATATGAAAAAACACGGCGTCAAATTTGCTGAAAGCTCAGAGCCGCTCTACACCCAGGAAGATGTTACCGAAACTATCAAGCTTCTTTATGGTGTTCATTACAATGAAAAAACAAAAATAACCGACGATGTTACTTTAATTTTCCACGATGCCGGACATATTCTGGGATCTGCAATTGATGAATTAATAATTAACGACGAAGGAAAAGAAAAAAGACTGATATTTTCCGGAGATCTTGGAAGAGCCGGTCTCCCCATAATCAAAGACCCGGAAATGATAGACAAAGCTGATTATTTGATTATGGAAAGCACCTACGGAAATAGAGAACATGAATCCGTGGAACAAATGGGACCTCAATTGGCGGAAACAATAAATCTAACCATAAAAAACGGTGGAAAAATTCTCATCCCCTCTTTTGCCTTAGAAAGAACTCAGGAGATTGTTTATCATCTTAATAATCTTATTAGCGAAGGGGTTATCCCTGAAATTCCTATTTTTGTAGACAGCCCTCTCGCCACCACTCTCACCGAGGTATTCAGGGAACATACTGAATGTTACGATGAGGAGATTAAAAAACAGTTTCTGGAAAGCTCGGAAAACCCGTTTGGACTGGGAAGAATCAAATACACCAGATCTGTAGCCGAATCAAAGTCTCTTAATCAAATGCACGGACCAATGATTATTATTGCCGGTTCGGGAATGGCTGAAAATGGAAGAATTCGTCATCACCTTTTGAATAATCTGGAAGATCCCAAAACCTGTGTCGTCATTGTCGGTTACCAGGCTGAAAATACCCTGGGAAGAAAGCTGATCGAAGGAACTTCAAGCGCCAAGATTTTCGGCACGGTTGTTCAGGTAAGAGCTGATGTTAAAGTTCTCAGCGCTTTTAGCGCTCACGGCGACATGCACGACCTGGACAGTTTTGCCCTCCATCCTCAAGGTCTCAAAAAAATCTTTCTTGTCCATGGCGAAGCGGAACAACAAGACGCTCTCGCCAAACGCCTCAGTCAAAAAACCAACGCCGAAATCATCATTCCTCAGGAACGCGGAGATATCTTCCAACTCTAAAAAACCACGCTCTCTAATTCTAATCAAGAGTGTTCAAAAAGTGGTAGATACAAGGAAAAGATAAAATTTCGACCGCAGTGTACAAAAAAGTACATGAGGAACGAAATTTTATTTTTGACACAGTAGATGAAGTAGTAGCGAGCAAAGCGTTCCAAAGCGGAATAAGCCTGAGCCTGCCGAAGGTTCATGAAGCGTAGGATTTCGAAATGAAATTTACTTTGAAGCCAGGGTCGAACAGTCAAGCAAAGTTAATTGCATTGAGAAAAGCTTTGCCCTATTGGCGTCTTTTCAACACTCTCAAGAAAGTGTCTCCAACGCTTTCTGTAAATCGTTACAAGCTATATAAATAATAGCCTTACCCTTTCCGGAAGTAGCACACACATGACCCACATTGACACCATTGTCAGCTAATTTGCGAAGCGCATTATGAAGCTCTCCCGGCTCATCCAACAATTCCACCTCCAAAATATCACTTTTAATCACCCCCAGTACATTAGCGTTTCTAAGCTCCTGCTCAGCTCTATTGGGATCATTCACAATTAATCGAACAACCCCATATTCGTAAGCATCATGTGTCGAAATAGCAACAATATTTACCCCGCTTTTATTAAGAATATTTGTTATATATTCAAGAGCACCCTTGGTATTTTTTACAAACACGGAAAGCTGAGGAATTATACGCATAATTATTCTATTAAAATTTAGTCTAATTGGTGGGCGATCCAGGACTTGAACCTGGGACCTCAACATTATCAGTGTTGCGCTCTAACCAGCTGAGCTAATCGCCCAAGAAGAGAAAATACTTTCTCATCGGATAGCCAACTCATTATAAAAATTTACTTGGTATATGCAAGATAAATTCATATAGTAGTGTCCTAAGACGCATAACAAAAATAATGAAGAACCCGCAAAACACTTATTACATTATTCGTCACGGCGAAAGTGAGGCCAATAAACAAGGATTAATTATCTCATTCCCGGAAAATGGAACCAAGGCTTATGGACTAACA
>DAOVYC010000128.1 GCA_030635805.1 bacterium
AATTCAAATATTAAACAAACACCTTACCAGCTTCCGCCCCCGCCCCCGCCAAATCCTCCTCCGGAGAACCCTCCGGAGAACCCGGATGATCCAGAAGACCCCTTGGACGATGGACGAGAAGCAAGAGTGTTATTGGCGCTTCGTGTAAAATTATAGAGTTGTCCTACAAAAATATTTGTAGTAAAAGTTCCCTCGCTCTTATACCAATCCGGCTTACCCTGATAAATATCCTTAAAAGCTTCCCCCCACTTATCCGCCAGTCCGAAAATCATGGCGTAGGGGAGGCATCGCTCAAAAATATTTTGATCTTCCTGAAATTTCACCCGGTATCGTTCGGCCGTATTTATATAATCTCGGAATCCAAGAGTTTTTCGGTAAGCTTCAGATCCTTTCAAAGTTTTACGTGGCATAAAGCGGGACATGATCATAAATACCGGTCCCAAAAGCAATGCTCCAAACAAAAGATCAAACCTTTCGAAAGCGGTAAAAAAACCAAAAGTAAAAAAAGAAAAAGATAAAATCACTACCCCAATCACAAAATATTTTGTCCTTATTTTATGAGGATTTTTTGAGAAATATTTTCTCTCCTTTACCACCTCACCATAAAGAGCCTCCTGAATACCGGGAATTGATTTATAAAATTTGTTCTTCAAATCACTTATTTTCACCGTATCTTTAGTGCCAAAAAGAGCTTTCATTAAAAGTTTCTGGTGGTTGTTCAAGGGCTTTTTAGGTTTCTTATCTTTTTTCCTTCGCAAAACAAACTTGGTATCGGAAAAAATCCAACCCTTCTTTCTTACCTCTTCAATAATCAAATATTTATTCACTGCCAAGTAAACTATTTCCGCTGAGATATCCTTCAAATCCGCGGATTCATCAGCCAAAGTGCCCATTTCCGCCGGGGTCAGGTCATCCGGGGCGGAAAATTCCACCACGACTGTATGATATTTTTTCGGATCTTTCCCCCTGGTCCACCAAAGGTAATATAGACAAAGGAAAGCTAGAAACGGCAGGCTGAATCCCCAGTTATCACTCACAAACCAGGTAATTTTTTTAAATATTGACGGGGGAGTAAGAAGTCCTTTTTCAAAGGAAACAGAAGCCGTCAATCCTTCATAAGGAATCAGATCTTTTGTGCTGAAAAAAGCCTTATGCTCATTGAAATCCTGCGTACAGTCTTTCTTCCGCGAATACCGATATCCTGTAAAACAAGTTGTTTTTATCTCACCCGTTTTCGGATATTCCACCGTCAAACTGGCTCGTCGTATCGGCACTTCCCACTCATTTCCGGTCGCGTTCCAGTACAATTCATCAAATTCATCAAAAAATCTTATTCCCCGCCGGACGGAATATTTTATTACATAGTCTTGTTTATCTTGCACATAAACATTGGCATCACCAATTTTAATTCGAATATTCTGGCCGGATTTGGATGTTTCATAATTCCAAGGAATTCCCTGCTTATCAGTTACGCTCAAGACCTCAAGGCGTAAATTGTAATTCAGACCAAGATCATTCAGATATTTCACGGGAATATCTCTATAAATGCCATGTTTTTTTATATCGAAATCAGCCTGGATATATTCGGTGACTATCAGGTCACTATTTTCCAAAACTTGAATATTCACCTCAAATTGCGGGATGTACCACTCAAAGTAGGCTTGCGCCGAATTGGCTGACATAAAAAATCCAGTCAAGCATAATGAAAAGACAAAAAGCTTAACTGAAATTGATCGAAAAAAATTATTCACAGTTATTCATAATTACTCTTTTTTCTCCTCAGCTGGCTCTTCAGGCTTAGCTTCTGCTTCCGCGTCCTTCGGAGCCTCGTGCGGAGAAGGGTCAGTCGGCTCTTCAGGTTTGACCTCTGGTGCCGGAGCCGGCTCATTTTTAGATTCTTCAACGACCTCTTCCTTAACTTCTTCTGCTGGTTTCTCAACAGGCGTCTCAACCTTAACCTCTTCCTTAACTTCTTCTGCTGGTTTCTCAACAGGCGTCTCAACCTTAACCTCTTCCTTAACTTCTTCTGCTGGTTTCTCAACAGGCGTCTCAACCTTAACTTCTTCTGCTGGTTTCTCAACAGGCGTCTCAACCTTAACTTCTTCTGCTGGCTTCTCAACAGGTTTCTTTTCAGTTTTAACTTCAGGTGTTGGTTCGGCTGGTTTTTCAACTGGCCTCTTAGTCTCTGAACCACCTCCTGCCGCTCCTTCCGCTCCTGCCGCTCCTTCCGCTCCCGAGCCAAAATCCACTTTCACATTCTCCTTTTGCGCCGCATTCGCAATTTCAAAATAATCAAACTCGGAAAATCCAAGCTGACCGGCTATAATATTATTCGGAAATTTCTGAATCTTGGTATTAAAGTCACGAACATTACCATTATAAAAGCGACGAGCCGCTTCAATCTTATCCTCCGTATCTTTCAGATCTTCCTGAAGCTTGAGAAAATTAGTATTCGCCTTCAACTCCGGATAATTTTCCACAACTGCAAAGAGTGATTTCAAAGCGTCTTTCAGCATATTCTCCGTCTGTGCTTGCTCTGCCGCACCCTGGGCAGACATAGCCTTCGCTCGAGCCTCAGTCACTTTTGTAAATACACCTTCCTCGTGCTTGGCATATCCCTTTACGGTCTCCACTAAATTCGGAATCAAATTATATCTTCGCTTCAACTGAACATCTATATCAGACCACGCCTCTTGTGTGCGATTTTTCAGAGTAATTACCGCGTTATAAAGAGCAATAACAAAGAAGGCGATAACAGCAATTGCAAATAACAAAATCATAAAAGCATACATAATATTTTTATCAAAAAATAAAACGAAACTATTCTACAAACAAAAGTTAATAATAGCAAATCATGGGTACTACAAAACAGAATAAGGAATAATAAATCGGGAATTAGGAAAAACTTTACAAAAATTAGATATTGATTTCTTATAATATATCAATATAATTATCACACTGATGTAGCGTGCATGCAGTGTCTTTTTAAATCTCAAAAAAAAAGGAGGAAAAATGTTTGTTATGGAAGATATTCCGACAGATTTTAAAAGAGGATGGACTGTAAAAATCAACGGGAAAGAAGTGCAAGCTCAAAAAATAGAAATCACTTCAAAG
>DAOVYC010000041.1 GCA_030635805.1 bacterium
AAAACGCCACCACCGTAATCCCCGGGGTAATTGACAGCATCTGATCCCACATCCCTTTGGCATACAGTTCGTGCACTCCGCGGAACCGGCCGGCCCGCCCCCCCAACTCAACCCATTCCCTCCGCCGCCTCAATAAATTCGTCGGCCAGTCTTTTTGACAAAGCGGAACCCTTCTTCCCTTTCGCCGCTCCCAATAACCATCTATAAGCAAGACTTACCTGGCGCTTTGGAGTAACCTCTATGGGAATCTGATAAACAGACCCACCAATTCTTTTCGCCCGTACCTCCAAAAGGGGAGTAACATTACTTATCGCTCGTTGAAAAGTTTGATGCGGATCTTTATACCCGCGCTTTATAACAATTTCGAAACAATCTTTCATCATTTTTCGAGCACCGCTCTTTTTCCCGTGAAGCATCACATAATTAATAAACCTCTCAACATCCGGTTGAGAATTTTCCGGGACATGCGGCGGGGATTGTTTTCTAGCCATATTTACTCGTAATTACTAATTTGTAATTTTTAAGATGAATTCTTTTTAGTTCCATACAAAGAACGTCCTCTTTTTCTGCCCTTAACTCCTTCACAGTCATACATACCACGGACAATATGATAACGCACACCGGGAAGATCTTTTACTCTTCCTCCGCGGATAGCTACAATCGAATGCTCCTGGAGATTGTGTCCTTCGCCGCCAATATAAGCGATCACCTCAACATCGTTAGTCAA
This sequence comes from bacterium, assembly GCA_030635805.1. GTDB lineage: Bacteria > Patescibacteriota > Gracilibacteria > JAUYGZ01 > DAOVYC01 > DAOVYC01. Next base: position 728 of record DAOVYC010000041.1, read on the forward strand.
ACGGACTTTGGCAATTTTACGTAGAGCGGAATTCGGTTTCTTTGGCGTAGCTGTGGTTACTTTTGTACACACCCCTCGCTTTAAAGCACAACCACCCGGAAGATCCACATCTTTATTCTTCAGTGTATTGAAAAACTTCTGCAACGCAGGCACCTTGGATTTTTTCAAAGGAGCTTTGCGTGGTTTTCGGACTAATTGGTTGATTGTAGGCATGAGTAGTAGCGAGTAAAGCGTTCCGGAGTGAAGTGACTGTGAGCTTGTCGAGCAGTCACAAAGCGCAGGATGTCGCAAAGAAATTTATATTGGAGCCAAGGACTGAACTATCAAACAATATTAATTTCTTGGAGACAAGCTTTGCCCTATTGAACGCGGTAGTGAACAAAACAAACGCTCATCTAATTAGAGCAGGAGTATTTTACTGTAATTTATGCCTAATGCAAGCAGAAAACAATCATAAAAGAGGGTAGGGATGGTAAGGAGCGTGACGAGCGTAGCGAAATATCTACAATCCTTACGCTCTTTACACTCTTTACGCTCCCTACACTCCTCCTTGAATTTTCCGTATCACCTCCGGGTATGCCTTTCCTTCTAATTCCTGTACCCGTTTTTTTAAGCTTTCCGGCGTATCATCGGGCAAGACCGGCATTGATTCCTGCATCAGAACCGGTCCCGCATCCAACTCTTCTACCACATAATGAATAGTCATTCCCGTTTCTTTCTCCTTGTTTTTCAGCACTTCCGTGTGCACATCCAAATCCATTCCGGGATATTTTGGCAGCAGTGAAGGGTGTACATTAATAATCTTATTTTCAAATTTTTTCACAAATTCGGCCGACAGAATCCTCATCCACCCCACCAAACAAATCAAATCAATCCCGTTTTTTTCACAAATTTTTGCCACTTCCTTATCATATTCTTCTCGGATTTTGTCTTTCGGGTCCACAAAAATAACAGGGATATTATGCTTTTTCGCCTTTTCCACCGCCCCACAATTCTCCTTATCCACCAACAAAAATTTTAAATTTATCCCGGGCAACTTCCCCGCTTCCAGTTCGTCAATAATAGCCTGAAAATCTGTCCCCCGCGTTGATGCAAATACGGCAATATTCATTTTGATATTTTAAGCACGAGAAGATTACACATAAAACATGAAACTTGAAACTTAAAACATGAATTTTATAATTTTGAATCTTGTAATTTTGTAATTTTATCGCCCATTGTTTATTGCTTTCCCGGCAGTTTTTAGTATAATATTCGTGTCAAAAACATAGCGAATTATCATGTTTTATCTCAACCTGAAAGAGATCGTAAAACACATTGAAAAGACAGTTTCTTGCGCAGGCTGTTCAGAAAAATTCCTGGGCGATAAACTGGAGATTCTTTGTATTCACGGATCAAGAGTAGCCGTTATTGGTTATTGTGAAAAATGTGGAGCCACCACTACAATTATTATCTCGGAAGAGACACCAAAGGCGAGAAGTATTACTATAAAAAAGAGATTAAAACCAACGAAGGGGAAAATAGAAATGAACGATATTTTAGATATAAAAACCTACTTAAATAGTTTTCAGGGGAATTTTAAAGATCTCCTAAAGTAAGTGATAATGAAAGACCGCAAACTCCATGTTCTGCTGGCTATAACAGAAAGCTTTATCCAGTCCGCTTCACCTGTCGGATCGAAGTATATAATTGGCAGACACAGTTTCAACGTGTCTCCGGCAACCATTCGTAATGAAATGGCCGAGCTGGAAGAAGAGGGGTACATTTCTCAGCCTCACACTTCCGCCGGGCGTATCCCAACCGATAAAGGCTACAGATTTCTTTTCGACACTTTCCAAAACGGAAGAATAGAACAGGAAAAAGCGGAAGAAGAATTTCACAAACACTACACCATTCATCTTCGGGAAAAAACCCGTGAAAAACTTTTTGACGCCGTTTCTCTTCTGGCACAGGTTACAGGTGATGTTAGTTTTGCCACCCTTCCGAACAACCAGCAAACCATTTATTTGGGCATTGCCAACGTTCTTAAAAAACCGGAATTTTATGCCAATCCCGCCATAGCCTCACAAGTTGTAGAAGTTTTGGAAAAAGACTTTGTCAGTCTTCTTAACAAAATCGACACCCGGGACGATATCAACGTGTTTATCGGTGAAGAAAATATTATTAATCAGTTCCAGAGCTGTACTCTCATGGTGGCCAAATATCAGGTAAATGATTACCACGGGTATTTTGGTGTTCTTGGGCCTACCCGCTTGCGATACGCCTACAACTACACGGCTATCAAGTGTGTCCGGAAAGTGCTAGAGTCCTAACAGGCAAGAACACATTCGTGTTTATTTGTTTAATTCGCTCAATGAAGACCCTGCGATCCCGGCTTGTCGGGAGAACAGTTGGTCAAATTAGTCCTCGTAAGGATTTAATTCGTGTCCCATATGAAAAAAGATGATGACCTTCAAAAAAAGATTAAAGATCTGAAGGAAAAAGAAAACAAGAAAAAGAAGATGGCCAGCAAAAAGCTCAAGGAACTTGAGCTTCTCCAAAAAGAAAATGAAGAACTTAAAAATCAACTTCTCCGCGCCTCCGCCGAAATGCAAAATTTTCGCAGACGAACAGAAGAAGAAAAAGGCGGAGTTATTGAATTTGTCACCGGTCAAATTATTACTGAAATTCTTCCCGTGATTGATAACTTCGATCGCTCCTTCGATCATCTTCCCGAAAATCTTCAGGACGAAGAATGGACCAAAGGCATCGCCCACATTCTGGATCAATGCCACGAACTTCTCGGTAAATATAATGTTACCGAAATGCAGGTTAAACCGGGTGATTCACTCGATCCCAAGCTTCATGAGGTAATGATGCCGGGCGAAGGTAGCCCCGGTGAAATTATCGAAATCCTCCGGAAAGGCTATCTGATCGATGATCGCGTTCTCCGCACCGCCAAGGTCAGAGCGGCTGTTTAACTCATTTGCTCGTAACTTACCGCAGATCCTGAGCGTAGTCGAAGGGCTAAAGTCAGAGCCGCCGTTTAAGCGTCTCCCGTTAGGCCCTGTCATCGACTCTGAGCCTAGCCGAAGAGAGCCTGTCGAAGGGAGGCGTCCCAAGTATCCCAAGTATCCCATGGTTCTTATCCCGCTACCTCCAAAAACAATTTCACGATCACAAAGAAAGGGTAAGCCAATATTAAAATTAGCGCTTCCCATTTTTCCAGTTTCAATTTTCTCCGGAAGAAGAAGAAGGCGACCAGTGAGGCCACAAACCAAAAAGGTATATAATACCAAAGAATACTATCGTCAATTTTGTAGGTAGATATTGCCGCCCCTATCCCCAGGGCCAAGAGGGGGTTAGTGATATTACTCCCCACCAAAGTTCCCAATGAAAGACCGGAAGATTTTTTAATCAACGCTGTTACCGCCGTCGTAAGCTCCGGCAAGGCTGTTGCCACCCCTATTATCAAGGCGCCAATCAGCGACCCGGCAATGTGAAAATAATCCGCGAAAAAGACGGCGCTGTCCAAGGTCAACTTGGCACAAGCGACAAGAAGAAAAAGCCCCGCTACCATCTTAAAAATATCCCAGGAATAAGATGCATGATTATGATTCTTCATCTTGTCTTTCAGATTCTCCTGCGATCCCAGGCGGACCAGATAAAGAAGGTAAAGAATTATCAACACTACCGCCTCCAGACGAGTTACCATCGAATCCAAACAAAAAAACCAGAGAATCAATATTCCCATCAACATAAAAACATAGTCCTGACGCATAAATCGTTTAGTCGCATGGATTGTGGATACCAGACCCGCAATTCCCGCAATCAAAGTTATCTGGATTATATTCGACCCAATATTTGTTCCTACCGCTATTCCGGAAATCGTCAAAATATTCGCCGGTTCTCTCAGAATCCGCAAAGCACTTACTATATGTGTAAAAATCTCCGGCAACGATGTCCCGATACTCAAAATCGTCAAACCGATAAAAAATTCCGAAATTCCCAGTTTCTTAGCTACAGATTTGCTTCCATTTACCGTTATCTTCGCGCCGGACAAAATCCCGGCAATTCCCACCAATCCAAGAATCAAGAAATAAAACATGAAAACTATTTATTAAAAATTCAAAATTATTCATTCAAACGCTCGCTACGCTCACTATATTATTGTTTGACCCCAATAGCGAACGTAAGTAAGTGTTTGAATCTTGTAATCTTATAATCTTGTAATCTTTAATTACCCACCGTCTTTGACCCCTCTCGCCTCCTTCACTTTCTCCGCCACACTCGACGGTACTTTTTCATAGCGGGCAAATTCCATAGAATAATTGCCACGTCCTTGAGTCATAGATCGTAAACTTGTCGAATATCCAAACATTTCGGAAAGGGGGACAAGCGCCAACACGGTTTTTGCCGTTCCACGTTCTTCCATCTCTTGGATCTGGGCTCGACGTGAATTTAAATTACCAACCACATCACCAATATAATCTTCAGGACACACCACTTCCACCTTCATCAGTGGTTCCAAAAGCACAGGCTTGGCCATTTTCGCCCCCGCCTGAAAGGCGATGGAACCGGCCATCTTAAACGCCATTTCACTTGAATCCACATCATGATAAGAACCATCATAAAGCTTAACCTTAATATCCGTCATCGGATAACCGGCTACCACACCACGGGTCATTGCTTCCCGGACACCTTTATCAACCGGGGTAATAAATTCCCTTGGAATTTTTCCTCCCACTACCGCGCTTTCAAATTCATATCCCTTGCCCGGTTCATTTGGTGAGAGGGTCATAAGAACGTGTCCATATTGACCACGACCACCGGTTTGTTTGACATACTTTTCCTCACAATTAACTTCCGTCAGAATTGTCTCCCGATAAGCCACCTGAGGAGCGCCAATATTCGCTTCCACCTTAAACTCACGCTTCATTCTATCCACCAATACCTCCAAATGAAGTTCACCCATGCCGGAAATGATAGTTTGGATAGTTTCCTCGTCAGTTCTTACCTGAAAAGTTGGGTCCTCTTCCGCAAGTTTGCTTAAGGCTATACCCATTTTCTCTTGATCCGCTTTAGTTTTTGGTTCAATAGCCACACTGATTACCGGATCAGGGAAAGTGATTTGTTCCAAAACAATCTTTCCACTCTCGTCACAAAGCGTGTCGCCCGTTCTGGTATTCTTCAGTCCCACCACCGCTCCGATGTGTCCGGTTGGGATTTCCTGAATCTCTTTTCTATCGTTCGCGTGCATTTGAAGCAGACGACCAATACGCTCCTTTTCTCCGGAAGTTGTGTTGTACACGTAAGAACCACTTTTTAATACTCCGGAGTAAACTCTCACAAAGGTCAAACGTCCCACATAAGGATCAGTCATTATCTTAAATGCCAATGAGGATAGAGGTTCACTATCATCAGGCTTTCTTTGAATTTCTTTTTCCTCATCCT
>DAOVYC010000046.1 GCA_030635805.1 bacterium
AAGAATCAGCAAAAGCACAAACGCCCTCTCCTTATCATTATTAAACGAAGGTAATTTCATAAGATAAAAATTAGTTTTCCTTTCACGCCAAAGAAAAATAAAGAAAAGTTTTTACTGCGTCATAAAGTCAGTAGCGGTAATAACAAAACCGGAAAGTGCCTCGGGGAGACTAAGTATCCCCAAAAATTTTTCCACAAACCAAGAAAAATCAAAAAGATCAACAACGCCATCTAAGTTTTTATCCAGTGCCGGAAGTATCATGGTAAAAATTCTATCATCACCATTTATTTCAAATTTGACCTCGGTAACGATATTGGGCACATAAGCCCGAAACACACTATGTTCATCAGTAGACTCCCGTTCTTCAACAATCACACCATCTCCTCCTTCCAAAACTTCTACTTCTAAATCTACAATTGGACTAACAGAAATTTCATAAGTAATACTATCTTGATCTATCTCAACAATCTCAACTTTTTCTACCCGAAGAAAACCAGTCTCTTCACTTCCGGTCCCATCGCTAACCACATCGGTTGTTACATTGACAATCCCGCCGATTATTCCATCCGCAGAATCAACAGCAAGAGCTGTTCCATTATCAGTTTCATCAGCAACAGTTATCTCGACATCAGCTGTCTGAATAACAACAGGGTCAGCGTCGACTACTTCAGTGCCAGCTTCTTCTTCAGCAACAGCTGCTCCATCATAAATTTCCCTAATGACAATAAATTCAGCATCAGCTTCTTCAGCATCGGCCTCTTCTTCAACAACAGGTTCAGCATCGACCCCAATCTCAGTCGTCCCGACAGTATCATCAACAACAGCCGTTCCATCACCAACAACAGAAACATCAGTATCAGCTGTTCCTTCATCGGCAACAGCTGTTCCATCATAAATTTCTTTAATAACAACAAACTCAACACCGGCTTCTTCAGCATCAGCTTCTTCGTCAACGATAGGTTCGGTATCAACCTCAACCTCAGTCGTCCCGACAGTATCATCGACAACAGTTGTCCCATCATCTGAAATACTCGTTACATCTCCCTTAAACAACGCTGTATTTGTTGCTGTATATGTCAGTACCGCTGTAATAATAAGCAGAAAAACAATTTTTCTCCAATGGTTTTTAACCAAAGATTTCACAGAAAAAGAGTCAAAAATAAAAAAATTATTAATTTGAAGCGGCAATCACAAAGGCAGAAATTATCTTGATAAGCTGATGAGCTGTGCCCGCATACTCAACAGACGCAGTAAAATCCTCTAGCGAATATGAATCCCATGTAAGATCGGCTACATGACGCTGACCAATCTCAATAACTTTAAGATCATCCACCGATACAATTATCGCGGTGTCTGTATCTGGAGAATAATCATTGTGACCCATCGGCTCAATTGTCGGAATATTTCTAAGCATGTAATAAGTATGTTGTGTGCCACTTTCATCCGTCATTTTCATTTCTTCAACTTCCCCAACATTTGTAGTCACCCTATGTGGCCCCTCGGGCCGAAACCAGATTTCGATATTTTTTCCCCCCGCAATACTGTGTTCTGCCACCTTTGTGACAACAAGACAGTATCCATCGTCAGTTGTACCGTCGGTATCCCCAGCAGTACCCCCGGAAATCTTACAATTTGCATCACAAACATATGTACTTCCATCTGAAATTACCCCTGTGCTACCGGGAGGATCACATTCCTCGGGGAGTTGAATAATCCCATCTCCACAAGAAGGATCGTCAGTAAAATCAGGATCATCACCATCACCTCCGTCTGAATTTATAAGTTCAACTCTAATATTAAAATTTAATGGCACTCCCGCATAATCTCCAAGGGTCAAAATCGCAGAATAATTGTAGTTAAACTCACCCTCGCCCGTTAAATATTCATCAGCAAGATACACCGTGTGTTCTGAACTCAAGCTCCATATCTCATTTACAAAAAAATCTTCCCCCTCAATATCAATTGAAATATTCTCGTTAGAATTCTCATTGCCCGCAAAACGAATAACGGGCTTAACCGTGTTACTGGTAAAAGATCTGACACTCATCGGATCATACACGAAAAAATTTTCTGCCGGGTCCTTAAACCCAAGTTCATAAACAACATTGTTCCCACTAATCTCTATCACGTTCCCTCTGAACAAATTTGTTTGTGTCACCGTTAGCCACGCTATAAACGTCAACGCTATCATCAGGCTAAGTGCCTTCCAATGCCTTTGTGTAAATAAAGAGATGGTAAACATGTTTATCTGGGTTAATAATTTTGTAATCTTGTAATTTTGTAATCTTGTAATTTTGTAATCTTCTAATTTGTAATCTTGAATAATGACTTTCGAAACCTGAACAGCGTCCACGCCAAGGCTGCCACAGCCGCTACGACCAGAAGAGCTGTTTCTTTTGGTCCGGTTTCTTGCAAACCGGCCGCATCACGAAACTGCGCCGGAGTCGGTTCTATAAGGGAGGCGCCATGAAATTCAGTAACGGGCTGTGTCACCACTATCGGCTCAGAAGGAGACATGCTGTAAAAAGGAATATCTGTATTTGTCGTTCCATCTGCATCTGTTCCGTTTGTACCTGTTCCATCTGCATCTGAATCACTGTCTGAATCTGCATCTGAATCACTGTCTGAATCGTCATCTGAATCACTGTCTGAATCGTCATCTGAATCACTGTCTGAATCGTCATCTGAATCTGTTCCATCCGTACCTGTTCCATCACATAAAGGAATATCTTCCATGCTCTCTTCAAAAGAATTCCGCCTTACAATAATAGGATTACCATCAGCTGATATTACCTCGATTTTATCAAAATCAAATTCTACATCATCACCAACAGGCTCACACCAGTATTTATAAAGATCTGTTTCTTGTGCAATTGACATAAAGCCGACTTTTCCCGCCATCACCGTCAACAGATAATTCCCATCTACATCTTGTATTTCCTCGGTCGGCAAATTCACGTCAGTATAGAACTCCTCTTCTTCAAATTTACAAACTTTCTCCAAAATACTTATTTCAAAAGCGGAAACACTGACTTCTGGCGAAGCGGTTCCTTGGATAGTCACGCTTAATTGACCATTGTCTTCAAGACAAACATTAAAATCAAGACTCATGTCTCCAGCAACTGTTTGCGCCTGCGCGCCAAGTACCGAAGAAAACGTGAGGACACAAAGTCCCAAAAGAAAAATTAACTTTTTCATATTTATTTTTGTTAGATAGTAGCGAGTAAAGCGTTCCGCAGCGGAATGATTCCGAGCTCGACGAGGAATCATGGAGCGAAGGATGCCGTAAAGAAATTTATATTGGAACCAGTGTTGGAACCGTCCATCAATATTAATTTCTTGAAGGCAAGCTTTGCCCTATTGATTTCTAAAAACTTATCACCCTAGTATAACAGATTTTCCCCGAAAATTCAAGCGAGCTATTTCCTATTTCATGTTTTATGTTTCATGTTTTATGTTTCATGTTTTATTCTGTAATAGTTAATAAATAATAATTAATAAATAATAGTTAATAGCCAATGAGTTTCCCCGACCTCGCTCTCATTTTCGGCTACGCTACGCTCTCCTTCCTTTTTTCTTTTATTTTTGCCAAACCATTCATTCATTTTCTTTTTAAGAATCGAATTGGCAAGCAAATTCGTACCGAAGCCAGTGGGGGAGGAAAAGCCCCTCTTTTTCGCATGCTTCACCTCAAAAAAACAGGAACTCCCACCATGGGCGGCATTCTGATCATTGGGACTATTCTTTTCATGACTTTTGCCTCACGCCTTCTTTCTTTTTACGGAGTAATAGACCACTCTCTTCTCAACAGAAAAGAAACCTATCTGCCTGTATTTACCCTCATTGTTTGCGCCCTTTTGGGTGGAATAGATGACTGGCTAAATATCAGGGGATCTAAAAATAAAGGGATAAAGGTAAAACCAAAATTTTGGTGGCTGGCCATTTTTGCCGTCATTGGTGCTTGGTGGTTTCACTATAAACTCGGAATAGATGCTATTCATATCCCATACTTTGGGGACTTTTTCATCAATGGCTGGTATATTCCTCTTTTTATTTTTGTCTTTATGGCTAGTGCCCATTCCGTAAACATTACTGACGGACTGGATGGGCTGTCTTCCGGCCTATTGATTCTGGCCTTCTCCGCTTTTGGCGTTATCGCCTATTTTCAGGGACTTCTGCTCCTTACCACCTTTTGTGGAGTTATAGTTGGAGCTCTCACTTCGTTTCTTTGGTACAATATCCCCCCTGCTAAATTCTTCATGGGAGACATAGGTTCACTTTCACTCGGTGCTACTTTGGGTGTTATCGCCATGCTTACCAACTCGGTTCTGGTTCTTCCTATTATCGGTTTTATTTTCGTCGCCGAAACACTTTCTGTTATTGTTCAGATAATTTCTAAAAAACTCCGAAACGGGAAAAAAGTTTTTCGTATCGCCCCTATTCATCACCACTTTGAACAAGTCGGATGGCCGGAATATAAAGTAGTTATGCGTTTCTGGATTATTGGTGGCGCCTTCGGTGTCCTCGGTCTGATACTAGCCATGATTTAACTGAAATGTCTGGGGTTTTGTAATTTTTTATTTTTTATATTTTATTTTTTATATTTGAGTTTAATGAAACTCCAAATCTCCCCCTCAATCCTCTCCGCTGATTTCGGTTGCCTTAACAAAGAAATATCCGCTGTAGAAAAATACTCTGAACGACTCCACGTCGACGTCATGGATGGTCATTTCGTGCCAAATTTAACCATTGGAGCACCTGTGGTAAGAAAAATTAAATCAAAACTACCTATAGATTGCCATTTGATGATTGAGTATCCTGAAAAATACATCGAAGATTTCAAAAAGGCCGGAGCCAATACGATCGTAATTCACACAGAATCGAAAGGAAATTGCCTAAAAACACTCAAAAAAATAAGAAAATTGGGGGTAAAAGCTGGAATTTGCTTAAAACCTAAGACAAAAATAAGTGTTTTAACAAAAAATTTGATGAAATATGTTGATCATTTACTGATCATGTCCGTCGAACCGGGTTTCGGAGGTCAAAAGTTCATGCCCAACGCTCTCCCTAAAATCAAAAAAGCTCGAAAACTTTACCCAAACCTAGAAATTGCCGTTGACGGCGGCATCAACGACAAAACTGCTAAACAATGTATCCGGGCCGGCGCCAACATCCTCATTGCCGGAAACTTCATCTTCGGCTCCAAGAACTACAAAACCGCCATTCAAAAGCTAAGAAACTAAGCATCTCAGTTGTCAAAACCACAAATGACGCTGATAGACCAGGGAACAATTGTCTGAACCCTGATTTTCTTGATTAAGGGATTAACCTGATAGACCAAGGCTACCAACTCACCCTGTCTCGCTTCGCTCGACCTCCCTCTCTTCATAAGAGAGGGCTAACTTGTGCTCCGCAAGTTCTCCTGTCCTCCAGCTTTCCCTCTTTTTGCTCCCGGCAATTGAAAATAGATGGCTGAAGGTACAGGTAAAATTTCGTCGTGGAAAGTAGCGAGTAAAGCGTTCCGAAGTGAAGTGAGCCTGATCCCGACTTGTCGGGACGAAGGTTCACGAAACGAAGGATGTCGCAAAGAAAAAATAAATATAAAAAATATAATGTTTTATCTTTTCTTGAAGACAAGCTTTTTCCCTATTGAGAGCATTTGTCTGACGAACTTGAAACTGTAAACTTGTAAACTGTTAACTGGAAGGAGTTATGCTCGAACAGAAATTTTACCGTAGTACTTTCCATCTATTTTCA
>DAOVYC010000087.1 GCA_030635805.1 bacterium
AGTATTTTACTTATGAAACAAATCATGATAAGCATGAACAAATAAGATAACCCTTAACCCTTCCATAAATGAAAAAAGCCAAACGTATTGTAACAATGCTACTTCTTATTGCTGTGGTAGGTGTTGTTGCTCTTTTTGTAATACAAAAAATAAATCCGGACAGTTTTCTTGCCAGCATTAAACTGATTAAGCACCCATCTGTAGATACGGTCGCAGAACATATGGAACAGATTCAGAATATTTCAAGCAATGCCGATGTTCCCGAGCCGCCGTTTCAGGAAAAAGAGGTAGATTGCGGCGGATCCGGTATGGGTACTTCTATTCCCTCGACAACAGGCGCACTCGGCGATTCACTCGGTGAAATTGCAGTCTCCACGGGTGTCGAGTTAAATACGGGCATAAGCCCCGGAGAAGGAATCACGGCTGATAAATGTTATATCCGTTACACGGGGCAAAAGAGCAATGGAATATCAAAATGGAAAGCCATTGTACTCTTAATGGCACCTCCTTTTGAAAGATGGGCTCTTATGGGGAGTAGCATTCCTTCACCGGCAACAATGCCTATGCCCACAAAAGCATGGGGACCAAGCCAGGGAGCCATTGATACTTACTATGGAGAATCCACTACACGGGGAACCTCAGATACTGAAGCCACAAGTGTTACCTCAAGCGCGGCGATTTCTGTCGGTTTTGAATTTGAAGGTGTCGGAGCCTCAGTAACGATGGCAATCGAAGAAGGCATTGAAGAATCTTCGGAACATTCCAAATCTCATACTTTTGGAACAACGCATGCCTTAAATAGTGATGTCGATAGCATCAAAGATCATAGCGTTATTGTGGCACGAACACATTATTACGATTACGAATACAAATTTATCGGTGGAATACATACGGGAAAAAAAATGATGCTTTCCATACCCCATAGCGGAGACAAAAAAATGTGGACACTTGAAAAATACAATGAATACAATGAAGATAATGAAACGGATATTATTGTTCCTGATACCAGCCATGCCCGTGAGGTAGGATCCGTAAAAACATACCCCACTTATGAATCAATCATTACCGGACAAGGAACATATGTTTTATATAACACCAGCATGCGCGTTTCTCCGAATCTTGATCAGGGAACAACCACCTGGGAATATGTCATAACCGAATCAAATACCAACAGCACCACGCGATCGCAGGGAAGCACACTCGGAATTTCCGAGAAGGTTTTTGGAAGCGGATTTACCATACAAGAGTCTATCGGATCAAGCCATACTCATTCTATCAGTTTTGCCACCTCAAGTAGTTTCGGCGGGTCTATAGGGAATATGGCTTCAGAATGCGAGGAAAAGTGGGATTACACCATGGCGCCATCAATTTACTGGTGGAATCCTCATGCTGACCAGGATTATCACGTTCTTGTTGTTGGCTATTATATTACCAGCAAAGGACCAGGATATTCCAGCAATGATTCAAAAGACAAAAATTGTCAGGAAAAACCGTATAGCAGTTCAATCATGATTCCATCTCCATACACCGGAGAGCCGGTTAATTTTGATGACATTTTTGGAGGGGGATCCGGTGGAAGTACCGGCGATGCCGATGTTGCCATCGATCCGGAACTACAAATAGACATTGATCAGCTAAAAATTGATCTCTCCGTACTTAGCTACGATGAAATAGCGATAAACAGTGATCTCACAATCCAAATAAATGATTTATCCGCATCGGTAAATACCGCGGAACCGGCTATGCACGGATCACCGAAAATAACAACATCAGAATCCGAAAACGAATTGGAAAAACCGAAAGTTTCTGTCCTCAAATGGGAAAAACCGGAAATCACTCCGAATTACATTGAAATATCGGACAAGAAGAAAAAACTCTGGGCGGTGATTAAACCCTTAAAAGAAGAAGAAAAGATGGACTTCGAAGATTTACCAGCAACGAATTCTTATTACAAAGCTGTTCAATTTTTATCACAAAATGAGATTCTCAGAGGATATCCGGATAAGACCTTCAAAATCGAAAAACCCCTCAACAGAGCCGAGGCTCTCAAAATTATTCTGGAAGGACTCAAAACAGCGGGTCTTCCCACATTTGAGAGTGTTCAGGAACACAAATTTAATTTTTCAGACGCGTATGCCAATCAATGGTATGCGCCATATCTCAAGTACGCCACTGAAAATGATATTATCAAGGGCTACCCGGACGGGACTGTAAAATTAGAAAATACGGTTAACAAAGTAGAACTTCTAAAGATGCTCTTCAAAATCTCCGGATTCAATATTAGCGATATAGATACAAACAACACAGATCTGCCTTCCGATGTCTCGAAAAACGACTGGTATCTTCCTTACGCGGTTTTTGCCCTCGAAAACAACTTAGTTGACCTCGACGACAACAAATTTTACCCGGCAACCGCCATCACCAGAGGAGAAGCTTCAGAAATACTGTACAGATTTATCACGGTACTTCTTGGCGATATGGAATGGATAACCTATCAGAACGAAAAACACAGCTACGAAATTGATTACCCGGATAAATGGTATTTTATTGATGACGTTTGCTGCCCACCGCCACCAACATATGTGATGTTTAATAACTACTCGGCAAGTGCAAGTGAATATAATTCTCATCAACTTGATGATGGTATATACAATCTCAGCATATTATGCGGTTACGAAGGCGATCTGGAAGAAATAGGTGAAGTGGAACTGAAAATAGATGAGGGAGTTAGTCATGGAGAAACAACAATAAACGGGTCCGACGCAATTAAATTTACAGAAAGTGCCGGCCCGGATTCTGATGCGAACGTCATCAGTTTTTATCTGGTAAACGGCGAGGAGGGATGCAAAGTGATCTACCTGGACGAATGCAGCATTTGCGGAGAAATGCTATCAACGTTTGAATTTGAATAGAAATTAAATAAATTCAAAAACCATTCTACCGAGTAATAAAGTGTGCGAAGCCCTACTTTTTTACCAATACACCCCCTGTACGCTGTTCGGGACCACCTTTTTCCCCTCAGCCGCCTTTGCCGGAGCGGAAGGCGTAAAGATTCGACGAGCTGTATTTAAATCAACATCACCGTGAGCCATCATAAGCTCCCAGTCGGATTGATTTACAAGAATTTTAGAAACACCGTTTCCCACCTCAAAAAGATCTTTTCCATTCTCATCTTTATCGTTTCCACCATCAAAACTCTCGTGAGCTCTCGTTTCCCGCTGAACCTTGGAACCGAGCTTGGAAGTTAATTGATAGTATTGATTTGTTATTCCACCACTTGGGTTTGATTCATCCGCCACGTAGTAGGCATAAACAAAATGCGAACCGGAAGCGTGATTGGGGTCTACGGGAAGCTCATCCAGATAACCACCGTAAATAAGTGTCGAAAGCGCGGAGATATCATCTTCAACCGAAATCTTAGGAAACATTTTTTGTTGCCTTTCATATCGCAATCCGGGAATACTATTACCCCTGTTGTTTTTGCTATGACCCACCGCACTTGGATACGTTCCGTAATCATTATAAAAAACTTCCAAAGACGCCTGAATCTTTCTTAAATCCAGGATCCGCTGAAGATCATTTTCCCGTTGCCGGGTTTCGTAAAAAAGTCCTACGGCACCAAAAGAAATTATGCCGATCAGACAAAGTATTATCACCAGATGAAAGTAGTGATGATGCATGAAATGATGAGACCAGTGATGTTTACGCATGTGCTAATTTATTATCAAAAATACTATAACCGAGAGTGGAACTGAATTCAAACAACTATCTAATTTTTAAATTTTTATAATTTTTATAATTTTTGAAATAAATCTTAATTTCGTAATTTGAAGGCTACGGGAATGTAAATCAGAAATTCCGAATAACCTTTAGAAATTTAGATATTAAAAATCGTTTCAAAAATTTAAAAATTCAAAAATTCCCCAAATCAAAAACCCCCTGCACCAAACGGCAGGGGGTTTCGTTTAAAATTCAGAATTTAAGAAAACTATTTGAGTGTACAAGTAGCTCCGGCTTCCTCTAATTTCTTTTTAAGCTCTTCCGCTTCTTCTTTCTTCACCCCTTCCTTAAGCGGTTTTGGTGCACCATCTACCAAATCTTTAGCTTCTTTCAGCCCCA
>DAOVYC010000100.1 GCA_030635805.1 bacterium
ATTGGCAACCGATACGCTTAAACAAGCTGAAGAACGTGCTCATGGTGACGACAATAAGGGAAAAGAAGCCGCTCTGGGTGCCTTAAAGCTTTTATCAACTTTATCTACTCATAATCTTTTATAATGAAGAAATTAATTTCATTTCTTATTACAATTTTTATTCTCGGGCAAGTTACTCCTTTAAGTTTTGCGAAGATAATAACAGAACCCTCTACTGATGCTTTGTTATATGTGGAGGGTCAATCTATTCTGAAATGTTTTGAGCCGCGTAAAATGATCAGATCCAAAACTGCAAAGACTGATATAAACTGGGCGGTATCTTTGACGGTGGCGGAAGCAAGTTGTGCGCTTTTGAACCATGTCCATATTGATAGAAGGGAGGCTTTTGAAAAAAGTCAGGATGTCGATGATGTTGATATATCAAATATTGATTCTTACCTGGTTCCTTTTGTAAAGGAGGCTTTCCGAAGGGGATTTTTTGAGGATATGAAAGCTGATAACTTATTAAAACGTTATCAGGCACTTAAAATGCTTCTGGATGTTGAGGGGATACCAATTTTGAAAGTGCTTCGTGATGAGGACAGAACACATGAATTCAGGGATGTGAGGAGGGATAGTGAGATAGAATACATAATGATGACGAGTATTAATCGTGATCTTGCTCGTCCTATAAGCACTCATATTTCCGGGGCAAAGAAAAATATGACCCGCGGTGAGTATGTGAATATTCTATATAATTCAAGTCTTGTGTCTCATGCTGATTTCTTTTTTGAAAAGCCGGGTCAGTTGGATGGTTTTGACAGTGAAATGATGCCTTTAATAGAAATATTTTCCCAGCCGGTGGGAAATATCCCAAAATACGATATTTTCCTGACAATATGGGACATCCTTTCTAATGCTCACCTCTATAGCGATAGATTTGATGGTGAAGAGGCAATGAATAAGGTGTTGGAAGCCTTGCCGGAAGTATTGGATGATCCATATACGGGCTATATGGATTATGAAGAAAATGATTCGTTTCAAGATTCTATCCGGGGTGACTTTGAGGGTATTGGTGCATATATCTCCAAAGAGGGTGAGGATTTAACAATTGTTTCTCCTATAAAGAAAATGCCGGCTGAAAAGGCCGGGCTAAAGAGCGGTGATATTGTTATTAAAATTGAAGGTGAGGAAACCAAAGATTTATCACTTCAAGAAGCAGTAAGAAAAATCAAAGGACCTCGTGATTCGAAGGTTAATCTGACAATAAAGAGAAACGGAAGGATTTTCTCGGTTGATATCATAAGGGCCAGGGTAGAAATTCCCGCTGTAGAATATGAAATTCGTGATAATCGGGTAATGTACATAAATATTTTTCAGTTCAGTCAAAAGGCGGAAGAAGAATTTAAAAAAGCGGTTAATGCTACTCTTTCCAGCGGGGTAGCGGGAGTGGTAGTTGATCTTCGCAATAATCCCGGTGGGCTTTTGAGTTCGGTGGAAAATATTGCCGGATATTTTGTTCCTCGGGGAAAAACTGTGGTTCAGGTGGAATACAGTAATGTGTTACAGGAGGTTCTTTCCATTGGAAAGGCTGAACTAAGCTTTTATCCGGTTGCTGTGTTAATTAATAACGGCTCAGCTTCCGCTTCGGAGATTCTTGCCGGAGCAATCCAGGATCATGGACTGGGTCAAATATTTGGAGAAACGAGTTTCGGGAAAGGCACCGTCCAGGAGGTTATGCCGTTTTTTGATGGGTCAAGTTTCCGCTATACTGTCGCGGAATGGCTAACCCCGAAGGGTCATTCAATTAATGAAAATGGTATAGAGCCTGATTTTGAGGTGGAAGATTACCAGGATACTTATTTGGATGAAATGTATGAGAAAGCCTTGGAAAAAATGCTATTCCCCAATAGAATTCCGGGGAGATATTACTACTAGATGGATAGAAAATTTGGAGCCCACGCGAAGGCGTGGGCTTTTTTAGAAAAAACTCTTGTCGCTAGTTGACAGTTTTCAAATCTACCGTATAATGTATCCCCCCAATCACTACTCATTAAGGATATGTTTTCTTGGAAAAAATATAGATCGCGTCCAAAAACCGGAATCAAGAAAGATTCTTCTTTCTCCCCGTCTCGTCTCCCAATACGAGATTTACTGAGCTTGTATGACTTTTCTGAAAATATGATAATTGCGGGAGCCTTGTGCGACTCTTTTTTGAGTGGAACAGTGGCAGAACAGAGGTATCTGGCATGGAAAAAAGCACTTAGAAGCAACTATGGCAGTCTTGTTTGCGATCTTGTTATTTCTGCTTTGGAAACCAACTTTTCGTCGATGGACGAATCTGGTTTCAATAAACTTGTGGCAACTCAAGACGATGTTGTCATTCTGAGGATGGCAATACTGGTTCATAATATTTCCAGGCTTTGTTCTTTATCCAACGAGGAGGTAGATAAATGGATAGACGAGGTAAGGTCGGTTTTGAAATTTAAGAAAGCACACAAAGAAATGAGTACCTATCTTAAGGATGCACTTTTATACATATCCGAACCCGCCTTGTTGTAGTGCTATTTTCTTAGATACAGCCCGGTAACCGATTTTTCTTCGGCTACTTTTTTGATGATCTTGGAAATGAGAGGGGCAAGAGAGATAATTTTGAGACCTTTAAACTTTTTTTCTTTTGTAAGTGGAATGGAATCGGTAACGATAACTTCTTTGAACCCGGCTTTTTCCAGTTTAGCGGGCGCTCCATCTGAAAATACAGGATGAGTGGCAATCAGATAAACGTCTTTGTTCGCTCCCGCTTTTATAAGGGCTTCTTTGGCGTTGCAAACGGATCCTCCGGTGTCAATTATATCGTCAAAAAGAATAGCGGTTCGTCCTTTCACGTCACCAACCATATGGGTGGCTTCTGAAACGTTGTGCTTTGGTCTGGTTTTATGAATGATTGCTAAAGGACAACCCAGGCTATCGGCGAATTTTTTAGCCTCTTTTGCTCCGCCAACATCCGGTGAAACTACCACCTGTTTATTAATTTTTTTCTTGGAAAAATAATCGGAAAACAATACATGTGTTTTCACATTGTCTACGGGGATGTCAAAAAATCCCTGTATTTGATCTGAATGGAGGGAGAAAGTAAGAACATGATCTACTCCCGATTGAACGAGAAGATCGGCGATCAGTTTGGCGGAAATTGTTTCGCGAGGCTCGGCAATACGATCTTGTCTGGCATAGCCAAAATGAGGAAGAACCACGTGAACGCTTTTAGCAAAAGATCTTTTCATCGAATCGCACATCAGAAAAAGTTCCATATAATCTTTGTTTATATCTGCCGTGCAGGTTTGGACGATGAAAACGTTTTCACCCCTGACTGTTTCGAGATATTTAATATAAATCTCTTTACAGGCAAATTCTTTAATCAGGACTTTTCCCTGTTTTACTTTTAACTCTTTGCAAATGGCTGTGGCAAGATCTGGATGAGAAGAACCGGAGAAAATTTTGTAGCGCATGTTGTTGGCTTAAGGTACTTGTATCTTACTGGCATTTGCCTGAAAAGGCAAAGGTAGCTGGTAGGAGGAAGCTAAAAAGCTATAAGCTAAAGTTAATATTCTGTTTTGTTTAAGCCATTTTTTAGACTACTCTTCCGAATTACTATTG
>DAOVYC010000146.1 GCA_030635805.1 bacterium
ATTTAGCTCTGCTTATACCATTTTCTTCCAAATCTACATTCTTAATTGTTTGTAGTGCTTCTTGATAATTTCCCTGTTCGTAAACACAGTGAACTAGATCAACACATGCTTTAATATAGTAACTTCTATAACGTTCCCCTTCTTCTGCTAATTTACTTTGTGTTAACATTCTAATTGTTTCTTCAAGTAAACATTTTGCTTCTTCTACTTCTCCACAAAATACCAAGGAACGTGCATGCAATATTCTTGCTCCAAGGATACCACGAAGATAATTTTCCTTCTCCTTTTCTATCATCTTTTGTTCTGAGTATTGTTTTGCTTTTTCATAATCCCCCTTAAGAAAATGCAGTAACCGTTTTGTTTCTGATGTTCCGTATGTTTCTATTACATTCACTCTTTCATCATGAAAATCATCAGGTTCTGTTTCCAGCTTTTCGGCTTGTTGAACACTTCCGCGTAGTAGGTGTAATTCTGCCTCATCTACATATGTTCGTACAAAAATTATCTCTAATGTTTTTTTATTAGTGTTTTTAAGCGACTGCACTGCTTGTTGTCCCAGTATTTGATTACTAGTCGTGTTTTCCATAAGATGACTTTTACTGTATGGAATATTCTTTCCCAGTTTTTCTCCCATTGTTTTTGCAAGATTGTTAATAATCCAAATAATCTCTTGTCCAATATATTTTAGCTCTTCCGGTGTGGTTTGTGTCTCGCCTTTTGTGTAAACATATTTAAAGAGTTTTTTGAGTAAATCTGTTAGATGAGATTGTTCTTTTAGTAGTTCGTGGTTTTTGCATGTTACATTCAAATTAAAAATTCCCTTGATAAGCATCTCCCCATTTCTACCTTCAAGAGCCAGTTCAATGGTCTTTAGAAAATGCGGGATTCTCTCCAGTTGATCTTTGGTAGCGCCGGCAATGGCATTCTTGTAACGTGCCATATCAGAAAGATTTTGGTTTTTTTCCGCCATTTCAAATAACCGGATAAAAAGTCTTTTTCCTTCGTTATAATCACCACCCATTACATAAGCTATTCCCATATTGAACCAGACTTCTTTCTGTAATTCCTCGTCACCTTCAATGTAGTTTTCCACTCTTCTCATATATTTTTTTGCTTCGGCGTTGTCTCTCATTGCCAGTCTTTGTCCGACTTCAAAATTGTAGTCTCGGGCTTTTTCTCTGACTTCTGTCATTAGTTCTGCCGGACCCTGGAGTTTTGCGGCACCGTGGAAGTGGTCGGAGGCAAGGGCGGCTAGGTTTTCGTAAAGTACTTTTAATTCCTTTAAATTGCCGTTTTCATTCATTTTTTTCTCAATTTCCTGAATTTGAGCATCCAGTGTCCAAGCCATGGCAAGATGAAAAAGACCTTTTTCGGCACAGCGATCCCACATGGCTTTGGCGGTTAGAGATTCGGCGGTTAGGGATCTGGTGTTTTCTATTATCTTGGTGATTGAATCGAAATTCTCGGAGTTGTTTTCCGGTTTGATGATTTGGCGAGTAAGATTTGAAAGGGAGACTTGTTTTGTCTTATTCTGTTGTTGATTTTCGGATGAGGTTTCTTGGAGGGGAGATTGTATTTCGTGATCCCTGAAAGAATAGTAGAAGGTTCCATCATCTCCCTCGTTTCTTTCCAGGACATCACGTTTTCTGAAGAGGGAAAGGAGGAGGTATTCAAGATTTCTTTTTTTGTTTACTCCTTTCATTTTTTGCAAAGGGTGTTCGCCGTCGGGAAATTTTTCGTCAGGAAGATCGAGGATGCCTAAAAGATCATCCACGGTAAAACTTCCTCCAAAAAGAGAGGCGAGATTGACGATAGTGATTTCATCGTTGGAAAGATCTTTTTCCGCTATCTCTCCGCGCGCGCTTCCGGTTGTACCGATTCTTTCTTTCCATTGTTCTTTGGTACTCATCACAAGACATTCTTTGGATAGTTTGTAGTAATCTCCTTCTTCATTTCTTTGGAGAACAAAGATAACGTCTTTTGCGTCCGGTCTTCGATCCAGAATTTCATCCACAATATCTTGTGCTATACCCGGATTACCATGACTGAGTTCCACAATCGCCTCGCCTAATCCTTTGGGAACATTGAGAAACGTTTCTTCAATTCCTTTTTTATCTCCGATCTGAACTCCCCGAAAAGCGATTTTGAGCAGATCATCATCGGGAAGACCTTCCAGGTTAATAATATCTGTTTTTT
This sequence comes from bacterium, assembly GCA_030635805.1. Lineage (GTDB taxonomy): Bacteria > Patescibacteriota > Gracilibacteria > JAUYGZ01 > DAOVYC01 > DAOVYC01. Next base: position 2,197 of record DAOVYC010000146.1, read on the forward strand.
TCTGCGGAAGAGCGGGGAGTTTACTGTGTTTTTTGTCCAATGGGGAAATGCTTTCCAAAACTGAATTTTCATTGTTATTTGGTTCAACCTTTGCCCTCAAGGAAAATTCCATTTTGGAACCCTCCGCTTCGCTTCCCGCCTGTGGCGGGGGAGCTACGCTACGGGACACATTTCTCGCCACTTTTTCATCAGTTTGGGCGGTGAGTAAAACTGTTAATTGATTAGCCTGTAGAGAACTATCCGTTGCTAATTGTTCCATAAACTCCCGGCTGTCTTGGTCGGCGAGATGGAAGTTGCGGAGAGCGATCACTGAATCAGAACCCTTTGGATTCGATTCAGGACAAGTGATCAGCAAGACGATCAATTCTTTTAACCGCGCTATTTTTGTTTCCGCATCAAGCTTGAGAGTCCAACTCTGCTGATCTTTTTCGCTAAGAGGAATTCCAAGAGCCTCCAGGAGAAGGGGAGTCAAATCTCCCTTATCGTTTTCTTCAAGTATTTTTTGGAAATAGTCTCGGTTTTGATCTGTTATTTCTTTTTCAAATATTTTCTTTAATGTTTTCAGCCATGG
>DAOVYC010000124.1 GCA_030635805.1 bacterium
AAAAGAAAAAAGGGGCAGATTTGTTTTTTGTTTAGAATACTCTCTTTCAAGTGGAAATCCTTAAATTTCCACACCCTCAAAGTTGTTTGTTAGTAGGTGAACTAAACGGTTGAGCAGTACTTCCTGAAAGTGTCAAAAAAATCCTTCTTCCAAAAGTAGTAGATTACAAATGGAAATCAATAAAAACCTGCCTTGTTTCAAATAAGCATCACACATCCAAAAAATGCAAAAATCGTAATATATGACGCAAAAAAAAATAATATGTATCGAGAAAAGAGGTGATTTTTTATATCATTATTTATACAGCAGTTATTTAAAAAATTTTATCTATCTCCTCTGTTTACATTTTTTATTCAGATGTCTACTTTTTTAGACGCTTAAACGTGCTTTCACTGTAGAAGACACCTATTTATAGCAATTAAAACGTTCATTTGAGGCTAGAATGATGACAAATATTGCCTAATGTACGGTAGAAATTGATTTTTTTACTTGCGGCGAGGATGTTTGGCAAGATTTTTGCTCATTTATATGGCCTATACTTCTTTAAAAGACAGAACTTTTATATTGCTTGATTCAGATGGCTTTTATTTTTTTACGCTCGCGACTTAACTCCATGCTAGTTCTAAAAGATTGCACCAAGAAAAATACTATAAGGAAAAAAGGGAGGCCCAAGTTGAAAGAGTTTAGAGAAAAAGAACTTAAAAAAACCCTTCAAGACCATAAAAAGTGGCTAGATTCTTATCGTAAAGAAGGACAAAAAACCATATAAATCTAACAGGGAAAGTTGTTCTTGTTGTAGAAGATGATGATATGCTGAGGAATTTAATAGTCTGCATTTTTTCTTATGGCGAGGCAAGGGCCATAGAGGCACGTGACGGCAAGGAATGCCTCGATATTATTTCAAGCGAGAAAATAGATGCTGTTTTTTGTGCTAATTTTAAGCTTGAAAAAGTAAATTCTCATCACCCACCTCGATTGTGACAATATGGCATTAAAATCAATACAAAAACTAGTCGGCCATCGCTTACTCCTCGTTATTATTCTCGCTTTTTTTTGGTAAACAGTTTTCCCTCGCTGGTTTTTCCCGCGCCCGGAAATCCGAAGTGGGGGGCGAAAATTTACTATCAGCGTTGCGCCGGATGCCATGGCAAAAGTGGCATGGGGGATGGATTCGCCGCGGATACTTTCATCCCTCCCCCCAGAAATTTCGCCTCCGGTTTATTTAAGTTCAAATCCACCGAAGGAGATGGGATGCCAAGTGACGAGGACCTCTTCAGGATAATTTCCAATGGATTACAAGGAACTGTTATGCCCGGGTGGAAAGATGAGCTTTCCGAAGGGCAGAGGTGGCATGTCATCTCATTTATCAAACTGTTTTCCGAGGAGCACTTTAAGAAGTTTAGAACAAAGGCCATAGACGTTAATAACCCCGTGCCTAATTCTCCGGAAAGTGTCGCCAGGGGAAAAGAGCTGTATCTTAAATATTGTCAAAAGTGCCATGGCGAGGAAGGACGAGGGGATGGCACTGAGTTCTTGATAGATGAAGTCTTTAGACTGCGCCTTTGGCCAAGAAACCTGACTCAACCCTGGACCATTAGGGCCGGTTCTACGGCAAAGGATATTTTTTTAAGAATTTCGGCTGGCCTGCCCGGCACACCCATGCCCGGTTACGGTAATCTTTCCGAAGGGGTTACCTTGCCCCGGGATGCACGGTGGCATATAGCCAATTACGTGGTTTCCCTGGCGGACACGAGAAAAAAACCTACAAATAATGAAAAGATAGTGAAACGTTTTCCCATCCCTCGTATACCTGAAGAGGTGGATAGTCCTGCATGGGATCAAGAGAAGGGTTTGGTGGTTTCTTTTGTACGGCAGATAGAGGGGAAAAAAAAGATGTTCCGTCCTTTAAATCTTTCCATGCTTGTCAAGTGTTTCGTTGATGATAAAAAAATAGCCTTTCTTCTCGAATGGGACGACCGAACCCCAAGCGTAGAAGGAGATAAAGTCATTGAAAAGTTAAGCGAGGGCCTGAAATTATTTCAGGACGCCGCGGCTATTCAATTCCCGCTGGTTATTTCCGACTCCGTGGAAGAGCCGCTTTATTTTGGACACAAAGGGGAAAAACTGCATGTAAATGTTCTCCACTGGGGCGCGGGGACCGTCAAAATAAGAGACGTGGCTACAATTTTTGAAGCCCGCGGCGACGAAGGAATGAAAAAAGCCCCTCATCCTCCCGAAAATTCAGGATTTACCGTTAAAAGTCTATACCGTCAAGGCGTCTGGAAGGTTTTAATGACAAGGAATCTTACTACAAAAGAAACAACAGACCTCCAGTTTGGCGATCAAAGACCCATTCCCATACAATTCGCCATTTGGGACGGATCAAGACTAGGGAAAGGGAAAAAACATTATATTTCCGATTGGCACTGGCTGAATTAATGTGATTAATTCAACGTTACTCCTCACTTTCAATCCGTAATCGCTAAAAAATCCAATTCAAAAAGTTGTTTGTTAGTAGGTGTAACAACCAAAATGAAAGCCCCAAGGCATTAAAGCCAAGGGGCTAAATTTTGTGCTTAAATTGCCTGCTTTGGATGAGGCCGTTTAGCTAATTTACTGCCTTTTCTTGTAACAGGGAGAAAGGCACAAAAGTGTATGGGCTATTTATTAATTCAAGCACCGCTATCTTGTCTTCCTATACCCCCATTCCAGATGAACCCTAAAGCAATCTGTTCACGGTTTGTTTACGGTATTTTTAGGGGGTTGAGTTGCGTAAGCACATGAAAATAAAGAGAAAAAATGGTGGCGGTGCAGGGAATTGAACCCCGGACACTACGGATATGAGCCGTATGCTCTAACCATCTGAGCTACACCGCCTTCCAACCCATTAATCTACAAGAAAATAAAGGTGTTTGTCAAGAAAATTGACTCATCTTCTAAACCTCTTTTACCTTGCTCCATCTTTTCCCATTTGCTATTATCGTGGCGTTATATAATTTACTGGAGATCTTCTTATGTCCATAATTGAAGAGGCAAAAAGAGTATTAAAGATTGAAGCGGATTCTGTGTTGTCACTTATGGACAGTATCGGTGTGAATTTTGAAGCAGCAGTAGAATTGATTGCTGAATGTGACGGCAAAGTAGTTGTCACCGGTAT
>DAOVYC010000067.1 GCA_030635805.1 bacterium
CAAGATTATAAGATTATAAGATTCAAGATTATAAGATTCGAGTACTAGCGATAATTTTGAATAGTGAGTGAAACGAACGTTTGAATAATTAATTTTGAATTTAAAAAAATTATTGTAATTTTTTTAAGACAGCCTCCATCCCCCGACTTTCAAAAAGAACCACCTTCTTCCCTTTGATGCCGGATATCTTTCCCAGCACCTGAACCGGATTATTTAAAATAAACATCTGATCGGCATCCATTCCCCCCAGCCTCGCTCCTCGCATCAGCGGCTTGGCAAAATCAGTATGAGAGATAATAAAGTAATCCGCCCGCTTCGCGATCTCCGTCCCCATCGTCATATGAATTTCCTGAGAATGTTTTCCGAGTTCCAAAATTCCCGGAAACACCACAATCTTTTTATAATCCTTATACCCTTCGTGCATAAACTGAAGCAAAGATTTTATCCCATCCGTATTGGTATTGTAAGTATCATCAATAAGTACGTAATCCCCTTTCTGAAAAACCTGCATCGTCTTGGTCGGCATAGACAGCTTTTTAACCCCAGCCACAACCTCATCCAAAGTCATTCCCAATTCCAAAGCCACACTCACGCAAGCCAAAACATTTTGAATATTATGCCTTCCTGTAATATGTGATCGAACCGACCGAACCTCATCCCCAACATGCAAATCAAATCTTACCTCATCCTTTCTCACCTCTATCTTATCCGCCCAGATATCCATCGGCTCCTCTATGGAATAGAGTTCTTTGGGGGTCTGCACCCCCTGAGCAAGTTGCAAACAATATTCATTGTCACCGTTAAATACCGCCAAACCCGTTGACGGCAAAGATTCAATAAGTTCGAATTTAGCTTCCATTGTTCGTTCCAAGGATCCAAAAAGTCCTACGTGCTGTTCGTTGATTCCCGTAAGAATTCCAATGTCCGGTCGCACAAATTCACAAATAGTTCTTATCTCTCCTTTTCGATATGCCCCCATTTCCAAAACCAAAACTTCATGATCATCTTTAACTTTTTTAATTAAAGTCTGTGCCACTCCTATCTCCGTATTCACATTTCCTTCTGTCGCCAGCACTTTAAATTTTTCAGAAAGAATAGTATTTAAAAATTCCTTCGTTGTCGTTTTCCCAAAACTCCCCGTAATCCCCACCACTTTTAAATCTTTTCTCGCAATTCGTTTTTTAAAAGCTAAATCATAAATCTTTTTCTTGGCGCGAGTGGTAAGCGGTAAAAAAACAAACACCATCAAGGCATTAATATCGCTAAGCAACAAAGAAAAAGCTAAAAGAACCAAAAGCAACCTGTAGTAATCCGGACTAATTATTTCTCCCTGCAGAAAAAAGAAAGACGCCGTCAAAGTTACCGCCAGGGTCAAAAACATAATCAAGATCGCCTTCATCGTCGGTTTCGGTCTCTTCAGTTTTCTTCCCAAAAAAGTCAGCATCGCCTGCATGCTCTCCGCCAAAAAAACTATCGCCACTCCCCACCCCACATAAGGCAAAAGTCTTTCTTCATATCTTGCTACCCACAAAAAAAGCAGAAGCAAAATCTGAACTCCGGTATATAAATTAATAAAATATCCCCGCCCTTTATACGTACTCCACAAATCCATCATCCGATCCATCCGGTATTCCTTCAGCTGCCACAAATACGTGTAGAGAAGCACATGGTGACATGTGCGAATAATCCAGATGATATACAAAAAAACAACAAAACGAGCCATAATACTTCTTAAGCCCAAGTATACTAGCAAAAAACAGAAAAATCGAAAGAACATTCGTCCCTATTCGTTCAATTCGTGTTTATTCGTGTCCCATTGTAGCCCTGTTCCCTGTTTTGTGTTCCCTGTTCCCTGTTACATGTTACAAGTTACAAGCTACAAGTTACAGGTTACCACCTAATCAAGAAACTTGCTTATCAGTTCCGCCACCTCCTTCGCCTTCTCATACGGCAACCGATGCCCAACTCCCTCAAAAACTTTCAATTCCGCAAAAGGCATTTTCTCCTTCATCATCTCCCCGTCCCTCAACGGTGTCATCTTATCTTCCTCACCCCACAACAGCAGAACCTTTGACCGCACATCTTTCAGATAAGCGGTTAAATCCTCACTCACTACTCTACTGAATATCGGTTTCATAATTCCCGAAACTTGCGTGTAATCTTTTTCACGAGCTAACTTATATAACAATCCCCTCGCCGGCCGTGCCAGCTTAGAAACCCCCGGCAACGCAAACACCCCCTTCCCAATCTTCGCCACCATCTTAAAAACTTTTCTTTTCAAACTCCCCCTCGGTCGAATCCCCGCCGCCCCCGTCAAAACCATCTTACTTACTCGCTCTCTATCTTCCGCCCCCAACTTTATCGCCACTCGTCCTCCAAAAGAATGAGCCAAAACATAAAAATGATTCACTCCCACTTTATCCAAAAATTTTAAAACAAAATGTTTAAACTCACTTACTCCCCATTCCTCTTTCGGCGCCTCACTTCCCCCAAATCCGGGAAAATCCAAAGCCAAAACCCGATACCTCTTCTCCAGTTTTTCCAGCAACGGAAGATACTTACCGCTATCTATTCCCCAGCCATGCAAAACCAACAAAACTTTCCCCTCTCCTCCCTCTCGATAACAAACTTTCAACTCATCAACCTGGACATTTTTTTTCTTCATGGGATTTTTTAAGACTGCCTCCAGAATACTCCAAAATTTTGAAAAAGGGAATGTGAAGACAATGTAAAGAGTAGGAGCTTAAAATATTCCTGCCTCGCAATCTTTCTGTTACAATAAAGTCAGAATACTGGTTGTGAAAAGTTCGCAAAACAAACCAGATAGTTAGTTTTTATGAACTTTTTGCAGTTAGAAACCAGTTATGTGAAATAGCCAGAAATTTCTTTATTATTTTTTAAAATTTTTTTACAATTTATTTCAGCGGTCGGCATAACTTATGATAAAATATAAACAATTTAAGTTACTAACAAAATAACTATGACTTATTATATATCAGTTTTAAAAAAGTACGCAGTATCTAATGGTCGTGCTCGTAGGGCAGAATATTGGTACTTCTTCTTGTTCAATATGATTATCGCCTTTGCATTGGGCTTCATTGAGGGGGTATCAGGAATTGCCACTGAAACAGATAATAGTATTCTTGTTGGCATATATCAATTAGCTATACTGACTCCCTCCATTGCTGTTGGTATACGCAGAATGCACGATGTAAATAAAAGTGGTTGGTTTCTTCTAATCCCAATTTACAATTTTATATTAGCGGTTACGGACGGAACCAAGGGTGATAATAAATATGGTTCTGATCCAAAGGCTGTTGAATCAAAATAAATTGCAAAAAAATAATAAGGAAAAGAAATTTCTGTCTACATCACATAACAAAGTATATGAGGTTCAAGAAAAAGTGCGTTAATAATTTTCAAAGGTTGCACTTTTTCTTTCACCCAAATTTCGTAAAAAACTATTTAAATTTCAGATAAGTTTTTACGAAACTTCCCATATACTGAAACGTTATATGCCATTTGCAAAAATTAATTAGATAAGTATGGATCATGAAACGCATAAAAAATTAGTTAAGGCATGCATAAAAAATGCAGATGATCTTTTGGAAGTGGCAAAAAAATCAGATGAACTTAAAAAACACAATATAACCTATCATTTAGGCATTCTTGCCCTGGAAGAAATTGGAAAAATTGCTCTCATATCAATGTTTAAGGTCTCTGAAACTAGAAATGAAAGTGAAATTTCAACTGAAAAATGGTTTGACGACCATCAACGAAAACTTTTTTGGGCATTTTTTGGTGCAGCCTTCGATCAAGATACAATTAACCGTAAAAAAATTGAGGAGCTCCAAAATCTTTCAAAAGTTTTACATCTCAATAGACTTGAAACCCTATATGTAAATCCATACGCTAGCACTCAAAAAAAAATAAAAGAAAAGGAGGTGGAATCGCTACTGAAAATTGCTAGCGCTAGATTAGAAATAGAAAAAAACACTACTATTGTGAAAGCTAATAAGCAAGATGTTGAACTAATGAAATGGTTTTTTGATACATGTGAAGATCAAGCCAAAAGAAAAATGGTATTTGGCTCCAAATCAATGGAAAAATTACAAGAATTACATTCGGTAAAAAAGTGGATCAAATGGATTAGGAAAGTTTTTCAAAAAAGTGAAAAGGAAAGCCTAGAATTAGCTAAACAAGAATTGAAACGCTCATTACCAAAAGGAAAGACTGAATTCGATCCAAAATGGAGCATTAAACTACAGATATACTCAGCATCTCACTCAATTAGAAAAGGTGCATTAAATAACTGGAATAAAGGTATAGAGTTCATAAAACTAACTATCGCAAGCAAGGACAAAAAAAGCATGTATGTTGATTTTATTCTCCCTGACACGGTACCAGTACAAGGTCTTTGGCAAGTGGGTTGGTCAATGGGAAGCACATTTCTAATGGCTCTAAATATTGGAACTAGAGGTTTTTTCTGGTGGACACTACCTGAACATACAGGGCGTTACTACAAGAAAATTAAGGATTTAAAAAATGATGCTGAAGTTGTAGTAGAAAGAAGTCCTAAACTAAGCCTCGATTGGGGTCATCTTGCACTTGATGAAAAAGAGATCAGAAAGGTACAAACTGTTTTCATTCATTTGGAAAGAATGGAAAAAAAGTATGAACCTGTATATGCACAATACAGAAGAGGATTGACACTACTTGGCAAACTTGATGTTCATTTTGAATGTCAGTCAAGTATCTTCCAAGACTTCGCTGACACTCTCAAGAAGGGATTTGAAATCTATGGCGACTGGGGTAAAAAAACAGATTATACCCAACAAGTTATTAAATATTTTGAACCAATATTAAAAACAACTGATGACCTAAAGTAGCGCCTTAAACTAA
>DAOVYC010000150.1 GCA_030635805.1 bacterium
ATTTTCCGGTGGGGAAAATATAGAAGATAAAGATCTTCTTGCTCTGGAAGTAGATATTTTGATTCCGGCGGCGCTGGAAAGCGTGATTACGGTTGAAAATGCAGACAAGGTTCAGGCTAAGGCGATAGTGGAATTGGCGAATGGTCCCACTACTCCGGAGGCAGACGAGATTCTTTCCAAAAAAGGAATTATTATTGTTCCCGATATTTTGGCAAATGCCGGTGGCGTAACTGTTTCGTATTTTGAACAAGTTCAAAATTCTTCCAATTATTATTGGACAGAGAAAGAGGTTTTGGAAAAGTTGGAGAGAATTATGAGGGAAGCTTTTGATAAAGTTTGGGAAAATAAAGAGAAATATTCGGTAGACATGAGAACGGCTGCTTATACGGTAGCAATTGAGCGAGTGGCGGAAGCAATGCGATTACGGGGAGCAGGGGGCGGGAAGGAATTATAATTATTTTTTATGTTTAAATTAAAATTAACGCTTGAGGATGGAACCGAATTTGTAGGTCAAAGTTTTGGCAAGTTGGCTGAAGCGGAGGGGGAAGTGGTTTTTAACACGGGGATGGTGGGATATCCGGAGTCATTGACCGACCCTTCATACAAAGGGCAGATTTTAGTGTTTACCTATCCGTTGATGGGGAATTATGGGGTGCCGAAACAAAAAAAGTCTCCCTATTCGTCTTTGTTAACAAAGCATTTTGAATCGCCGCATATTCAAGTGAAGGGATTAATTGTTTCTGAAAATTGTGAAGAGTATTCTCACTGGGACGCAGAAAAGAGTTTGGGGCAATGGCTAATGGAACAAGAGGTGCCGGGAATATTTGGTATTGATACGCGAAAACTTACTCAGATTTTGAGAGAAAAAGGAACGATGCTTGGTAAAATTCGAGCGGTGATGAATGAAAAAAAAGAACCTTTTTATAATCCAAATAAAGAAAATTTGGTGGAACAAGTTTCGTGCAAGGATGTTATAGAATATCCGGCGGGGAAAAAGCGGGTGGTTTTGGTGGATTGCGGAGTAAAGGAAAATATTATTCGCAGTTTTTTGAAGCGTAACATTACGGTTATACGAGTCCCCTGGGATTATAATTTTTTTGAAGACAAACATTTGAAATACAATGGAATATTTTTTTCAAATGGTCCCGGTGATCCGGTAAAAGTTGGAGCTACTGTTGCAAATATGAAAAGAGCACTTACTAAACAACGTAAGCCTGTTTTTGGGATTTGTCTCGGATGTCAAATTATGGCTTTAGCGGCCGGTGGAAAGACTTATAAATTAAAATACGGACATCGGTCACAGAATCAGCCTTGTATCGATAAGGAAACCAAAAAATGTTGTATTACTTCTCAAAATCATGGATACGCGATTCGTTCCAAACTTCCTAAAGATTTTAAAGTCTGGTTTATGAATGCAAATGACAATACAGTGGAGGGGATTAAGCATAAGAAAAGACCTTTTTTTGCGGTTCAGTTTCATCCGGAGGCAACTCCGGGGCCGACGGATGCCGGTTATCTGTTTGATGAGTTTATTTCGTTGCTTTAGACAACGAAATATTCAATATTACAAAATTCAAAATTAGAAGATTAATTTTGTAGACATGGAAGTTTTAGCTATCAAGTCACCCGTGGTTCAGAAGAGCGATGATGTTTTTCGAGTTTTTTCGGATCTGGTTTCTGATTTGCCTGAAGAAAGCATTGTTTGCGTAGCATCAAAGATTGTTGCTTATGAGCAGGGAAGGGTGAGGAGTTTGGGAGATTCTGATTTTCAGAATCTTGTTCGTGATGAGGCGGATGAAGTTTTATTTGAAGGTGAGTGGGCTTTGACGGTTAAAGATGGAATAGTTACCTGTAATGCGGGAATAGATAATTCAAATGTTGAAAAAGGTTCTGTGGTTTTGTGGCCGGAAAAAGTATGGGAGTGGGTGCAGAATTTTCGAGAGAAATTGAGTGAGAAATTTGGGGTTAAGGAACTGGGGGTGGTGATTACCGATTCCAAGTGTACCCCGAGGAGACTTGGGGTAACCGGTTTTGCTTTGGCCTGGGCGGGTTTTGAGGGGATTGCCGATGAGCGAGGAAAGGTAGATCTTTTTGGAAACAAAATTTCTGTTACTCAAAGAAACTTGGCTGATAGCATTGCAGATTCAGCAGTACTCATAATGGGTGAAACAAATGAATCCAGCCCATTTGCCATCGTTCGTGAGGTGCCGGTAAGTTTTACGAATGAAAAGGTTGATCGGTCAGGTGTGAATATTCCGAGAGAGGAGGATTTGTTTAAATTGTAACCTGACCGGCTATTACCGGCTTAAGTTGTCCCAACACCGCCAAGGGATGCAGTTCGGTTTTTTTGAGGTCAAAATTAGCGCCAATTTCATTACTGGCTTTTACAATTAACTCAGTGCAGAAATAAGAATTTTCATCACTTCCCAGATAATCGTATTTTCTTTTATTGGGCATTTTTTGGTAGAGTTCCCGTATCTTTTTTACCAGCTTCTCTCCTACGGATGGGTTTTTGTGTCTAGAAATAATGTAATGACCAGTGGTATGATTGAGCATTATGTCTTTTAAATCATCTTCCCTAGTTCCCTTGGTATCGGTGTTCATTATTTTGCCGTTTCCTAAATAGGTCATAGTGTGTGTTGTCCAGTGCCCCTGCATTTCACTGATATTTCCTTTAAATACTTTACTTAACCATTTTTCATCGTCATTTCTTCCCTGAACAGCAATGATATCTCCGGGTCTCAAA